>URQJ01000004.1 GCA_900549945.1 uncultured Oscillospiraceae bacterium | reverse complement strand
GGTGAACCGCGTGGACCACGCCCACAGCGGCGCGATCATGGCCTTTACGCTTTTGACCCGCCTCAATATGCCGCCCGAGGAGATCGCGACGATCTGCTCGGCCATCGGCCACCACGATGAAAAGACGGCTTTTCCGGTCAACGCCGTTTCCGCCGCCCTGATCCTCTCCGACAAGAGCGATGTCCGCCGCACGCGCGTGCGCAAGAATGCGATCATCGCAAGCGACATCCACGACCGCGTGAACTACGCCGTCGAAAACGCCTCGCTGAAGATTGATGCCGAAAACAAGCTCTGCGTGTTCTCCATCACGATCGACACGGGCATCTGCCCCGTCATGGAGTATTTCGAGATCTTTCTCGACCGTATGGTGCTCTGCCGCAAGGCCGCCGATTTTCTCGGCCTGACCTTTGAGCTCATCATCAACGATACGCGCCTGCTCTGATCGGCCGCTCCCCTCGCATTATCTCCGCCGGGTGTGCCTAAAATCCGGCCCGCGCATTCAAACAAACGAAAAAAACAGCCGGCTGTCCGTACAAACACGGGCGGCCGGCTCCCTTTCTTTTGAAGCTATCCGCCCGCCTGCTCCCCCATATTTTTACAAAATTAACGCAAATTTACCAAAAATAGCGTGACAACAGATCGATTTATTGCCATAATAGGAGCAGTTCATTTCTGCGATAATTCGGAAAGCCGGTGGAAACATGACATCTATTTCAAATGGCGGCGTCCTACGCCTGCTTGCCGCAAAGACGGACCCCGCTGACACCGGCCTGTGGCTGCCCCTTTGGATGCACGCGCGCGACACGGCGGAAATCGCGCGGCGCCTGACCTTAAACTGGCTGCCGCTCTCCGCCTTCGAAGCCCTCGGCATGGATATGGATGCGGCGGTCGAAACCGCTTATTTCCTCGGCGCACTCCACGATCTCGGCAAGGCCGCGGTCCTGTTCCAGAACAAGATCCTGTATGCCCTGCCCGAGGTACGGGAACGCATCGGCGCCGTACTCGACCTTACCCCGCCGGCTATACCGCACACTGCGCCGCATGCGCGCGCCAGCGAGGCCATTCTGCTGGAATTGGGCTGCCCCGCGGGGCTGGCCTCCATCGCCGGCGCGCACCACGGAAAGCCGCAGGAAAACAATCTGAATGATCCTGTCTGCGAGCATCTGGAGATCTATGGCCGTACCTACTGGGGAAAGGGACAGAAAAAGCTTTGGCTTTCCATTTGGCGCGCGTTTTTCGACGCCGCATTGGAAGAATCGGGCTTTCCCGCCGCGGAGGCACTGCCCGATTTGACCGTCCCGCAGGCGCTGCTCTTCACCGGCCTGCTCATCATGGCGGACTGGATCGCAAGCAACACGAGCTATTTTCCCCTCATTTCGACGGAGGAAACCGGAGACCCCGCCCTCTATCCGGCGCGCGTGGACGGCGCATGGCGCGCACTGAACCTGACACCGCCGTGGGAAAGCCTGTATCCGCCCGCGGATGCCGGGGATTTTTGCGGGAAATTCGGTTTTTCGCCGAACGAGGTTCAAGCCGCCGCGCTGGAAACCGCCCGCGAAATGCAGACTCCCGGCCTCCTGATTTTAGAGGCGCAGATGGGCATCGGCAAAACAGAGGCCGCCCTCGCCGCGGCCGAGATCTTCGCGAATCGCTTTCAAGCGGGCGGGCTGTTTTTCGGGCTTCCCACACAGGCCACCGCCAACGGCATCTTCCCCCGGCTCGCCGCTTGGTCCAAAGCGCAGTCCGAGGACACCGCCCATTCCATACGCCTCGCACACGGCATGGCCGAATTGAATGAGGCGTACCGCGAATTATTTACCGGCACCTCCCATTCTGACGACGAGGAGCCCGGCGACGGCGTATTCGTGCACAGCTGGTTTCAGGGGAACAAGCAGGCCCTGCTCGCGAACTTTGTCGTCGGCACGGTCGATCAGCTTTTATTGGCGGCTCTAAAGCAAAAGCACCTCATGCTCCGGCACCTCGGCCTCGCTTGAAAGGTCGTCGTCATCGATGAGGTTCACGCCTATGACGCCTACATGAGCACGTATCTGCACCGGGCGCTGGCATGGCTCGGCCAGTACAGGGTACCCGTGATTCTGCTCTCCGCCACGCTTCCGGCAGCGCGCCGTGCAGAGCTCACGGCCGCCTACTTAAGCTGCATGGCGCCGGAGCCTTCCGTTACCGCCAACCGCGGCTATCCGCTTCTGACGTGGACAGATGGCGGCGCGGTCCGGCAGCGGTCGCTCACCCTCACCGGTGCGCGGAAATTCGTGGAGGTCGCCGTCACGGCCGAGGGCGAGCTCCCGGCGCTTTTGAAGGACGCGCTTGAGGACGGCGGATGCGCCGGCGTGATCTTCAACACAGTGAAAAAGGCGCAGACCTTTGCCGGTATCCTGCGAAATACCCTGCCGGACTGCGAGGTTATTTTGTTTCACGCGCAGTTTCTCATGCCCGACCGCGCAGAAAGGGAAAAACTGCTGCTCGAGCGCCTCGGCAAGCATTCCACGCCGGCACAGCGGAACCGGCTGATTGTGGTGGGCACACAGGTGCTCGAGCAGTCGCTCGACATCGACTTCGATTTCATGGCGACCGAGCTCTGCCCCATGGATCTTCTCCTGCAAAGGATCGGCCGCGAGCACAGACATACCGGGCGCATGCGGCCTAAAAGGCTGCAAGATGCGCGCTGTGCGGTGCTCGTGCCCGGCGACGGGAGTATCGACCCCGGCAGCCGGGCTGTCTACGGCGAATGGCTGCTTTGGCGCACCCGGAAGCTCCTGCCCGACCGCATCACACTGCCGGACGATATTTCAGCACTCGTGCAGAATACCTACGGCTGGAAGGAGCAGGCCCCGCTCTGTGAAACCGCCGAAAGCGCGAAAATGAAAGCGCTGTATCTTGAGGAGCAGGGGAAAAAGAAAGAACGAGCAAAGACCTTTGCGATCTTGTCGCCGGCAGATTCGCTGTCCGATGCGCTGGACGACTGGATGCACGACCTAAGCGCCCGCTCCGACGCGCAGGCCCGGGCGGCCGTGCGCGACGGCGATCCCTCGCTCGAAGTTTTGCTGATGATGCGCCGAAAAGACGGCGCCGTGCACTTTCTCCCTTGGCAGGAGGACGGCCGGGCCGTGGAAGCCGACAGGCCGCCGTCTCGGGAGGAGAGCCTGTGCATCGCGCAGCAGAGGCTCCGCCTGCCCGGTTTTTTCAGCCGGCGCTGGAATATCGACAAGGCGATCGAAGAGCTTGAAGCACAGAACAAGCTGCTTTTATCGGAGTGGCAGCAGTCGCCGCTGCTCAAAGGCGAGCTCATCCTGCTGCTCGACGAGGCGCTCACCGCACATTTGGCGGACACAACACTGCAATACGACCCGGACGACGGGCTGACCTATAGAAAGGAGGACGACAATGCCTGAAATAGAATTTAATCTGACCGAGGAAAAATGGGTGCGGGTGCTCATGCCGGATTGCTCCGTGCAGGAGATCTCTTTGACGGAGGCGCTGCTGCGCGCACATGAATTCCGCGACCTCGCCGGCGAGCTTCCGACGCAGGACGCCGCGGTGCTCCGCCTGCTTCTAGCCGTGCTGCAAGCGGTTTTTTACCGTGTCGATGAGACCGGCGCGCCGGCGGCACTTACAAACAGCCGGGAGGCACTCCAACGCTGGAAGCAGCTTTGGACACAGCGCCGCTTCCCCGAAACCCCCATTCAAAAATATCTGGACGACTGGAAAGAGCGCTTCTGGCTGTTCCACCCCGAACGGCCCTTTTATCAGGTGCTCGAGGCCAAGATTGGAACGGAGTACGGCGCTTCCAAGCTGAACGGCGAGCTTTCCGAAAGCAGCAACAAAAGGCGGCTGTTCCGCCCCTACGCCGGATACGAGCAAAGCACCATGTCTTATGCGCAGGCCGCGCGGTGGCTCCTGTACGTCAACGGCTTTGACGACACCTCTGCGAAGCCGAAAGGCAAGAACCTGCCCTCCGTCGGCGCGGGCTGGCTCGGAAAGCTCGGCCTGATCTTCGCACAGGGTAACGATCTTTTCGAAACTCTGATGCTGAACCTGACGTTTTTAAAGGACGGCGCCGAGCTGTGGGGTGCGCCGACGCCCTGCTGGGAGCTTGAGCTGCCTCGCACTGCGGAGCGATGCGAAATCGCACCGCCCGACAATGCCGCCGCCCTTCTCACGCTTCAATCCCGCCGCCTGTTGCTGAAGCGCGAAAACGAGCGGGTAACCGGCTTCACCCTGCTTGGCGGCGACTTCTTCCAAAAGGAAAACGCATTTTCGGAGCAGATGACCCTGTGGAAAGCTGCACCGGCCAAGAAAAATGCGCCGATCACATACCAGCCGCTCCGCCACGATCCTGCAAAGCAGCTTTGGCGGCAGTTTCCCGCCATCGCCGCAGATACGGAACACGGTCACTCCCCCGGTATCGTGCGCTGGATTACCGAATTGCAGAAGAACGGCGCACTTCCTAGAAACCGCATCGCCCAGTTCCGGGTCGTCTCCGCCGTGTACGGCGACAAGGACTTCTTCGTCATCGACACATTTCAGGACAGCATTTCCTTCCACGCGCTTCTGCTGGATGAACTGGGAGTACGCTGGAAAAAGCATATCCGCGACGAAATCGAAAACTGTCAAAAAGCCTGCGGTGCGCTGGCCAGTCTCGCGAAAAATCTGGCCACAGCCGCCGCAGGCGCAGGAGACGGAGACGCCGACCGGGTAAAAGAGCAGTTTTATTTTCAAATCGACCGGCCATTTCGGGACTGGCTGTACGCCATCGACCCGGAATGGGACGAGGACGAAGCCGACCGCAGCCTCCTCGCATGGCGGGAAAAAGCCCGCCAAACCGCGCTCGCACTGGGGCGGCAGATGGTCGAGCAGGCCGGTCCCGCGGCCTTTGTCGGCCGCGCACTGAAAAAAGACGGCAATAAAAAGGGCGCGAAGGCAGAACAAACCTATTATTACTCCGCGCCAAAGGCCCACATGTGGTTTCAGAACGAAATTCGGAAAATCTATCCAAAGGGAGGAGAGCAATGAACGCTAGAAAAATTCACGGCTATGTAGCCGGGCAGATCCAAAAAATACAGGCGCTCCCGGAGCACCCGAACAAGGCGATGCTGGCCAATCTGCGGCGCGGCATCGGCCGTGCGCCGGGGGATATCCCGGCGCTGTGGGGCGCATTTTTGCAGGATCTGCCCCTGGAGCTGCAAAGCGACCGGGGCAAAGCCAGCCCCGCAGAGTGGGCGATTTACACGGCGCTGACGCTTTACGCGCTCCACCAGCAAGGCCAGAGCAGCAGCATGCACCGGTCCGGCAACGGGCTTGGCTACGCCGTCCACAAGCTGGCGGCCCCGGAGAAATCGCCGGAGGAAAGCAGCGTTTTCCGGCGCTTCAACGCGCTCGCCACAGCTTCCAGCGCGGAGGAGCTCGCGCACCACCTGCGCGGCATCATTCAGCTTCTGCGCCGGGAGGGCATCCCGCTCGATTACGCGCAGCTTGCCGAAGACCTGTACTGGATGCAGTTCTCCGCAACTGCCCCGCGGGTGCGCCTGCGCTGGGCCGAGGACTATTATCACATGCCGTCTGAAGATAATGAGAACACAAACACCGATTCCGGAAAGGAGCTCCAAGATGAATAAAAACCGCCTGTACATTGATTTCCACGTGCTGCAAACCGTGCCGCCCAGCTGCGTGAACCGGGACGATACCGGAAGCCCCAAAACCGCCGTGTACGGCGGCGTCAACCGGGCGCGCGTCTCTTCGCAGGCATGGAAGCGCGCGATGCGGATCCTATTTGAAGAGGATCTGCTCGACCCCGCGCAGGTCGGAAAGCGCACGAAAAACGTCGTCGAAATGGTAGCGGAAGAAATCGCGCTGCTGAACCCCGCGCTGAACTGTGCAAAGCTCGCCGAAAAAGCCCTGAAAAGCGCGGGCGTCGACATTGGCCCCGAAAAGGAGAGCGGCGCCGTAAAGGTAGAGGAGCATAAAGAAGTACTGTAAAAATACTGACCTATGCCAAGCGAACGGGAAATAAGAAAACTCTATGTGAATGGACGAACCATTTGCATAGAGTTTTTCTTTTGTTTATGGAAAAATTTTCAGCGTCCGTAGGACGCGCAGCCGTCACCGAATGGGGACGGTCTTGGGGGCTTGGGGGAATCCCTCAACAAGCATTTTGGCCGGTGCAATCCAGCCAAAATCGCAAAACATGTATATGTTTGCATTGCTTGCCAGTCTGTGAATTTACATATTAAACGCTATTTTTCCGAAGCAAATCCCGAACTGTTTGCGGTGTTTCTCCAAACTTCTGCTGAAAAGCATGATAGAAGTTCGATACCCCGTGATAACCTACTGCTTTTGCAATCTCGCTTGTAGTCATATCGCTTTTTTCCAAAAGCTCCAAAGCGCGCTCCATTCGCAGCGTCCGAATATATTCCCCGACGCTTTTGCCCTCTGTGAGCTGAAACGCCTTTTGGAGCTTGTTCTTGTTAAGGGCAACGCTTTTGCATAAATCAAGGATTGTCGGCACATTGCCTATATGCTCCTGAATCAGCTTCTTTGCCTGCAAAACGGCTGCGATTTCATCTTCGCTTAGATAAACAGGCGGAGCGGAGGTATATTTCTGTACCAAATCCAACAGATACCCCGCAGCGGCTAATCCCTGGCCTCTCATCCAAAGCTGAAACGCTTCTCCTGTAAGCGGGCACTTTTCAATGCGCTGGTAGATGGACAACAGCTCCGGCGAATGAAGCTCGTTGAAAGCAAGAGAGCGTTTGGCATCTTCCCAAAAGCTATCGTAGAGAGCTACGTTATTCTCACGAAAAAAAGATTCCTGAAAATAGATTCCCCGGAACCGGAGACGCTGCCCGCCGGATATTTTCATAAAAAGGGGAACCGGCGAATTGAAAACATAACAATCTATGCCGTTGCGGGATTCCCGCACTTCTGCCTTCCGGTTGTAGCTAACCACTTGCCCTTCTTCCGTGAAGCTAATCCCTATATATCTCTGTTGAATCTGCGAACGGATCACCATGTCTTTTGGAGATATAACATCGACCGAAGCCACACAAAATCCCCGTAAATCTCCCCAAAAACGGACATGGGAAGTCTTATCAAAAAAAGTGAACGCAGTGCAGTTCCCGATTTCTTTCCGCTCGGCCCCCAAAGAGCCGTAAAACAACACAGTTTCATCTACATTGTGGATCGTAATCATACAGCAGTCACCTCTATGTCGAAATGGCACATATCTTTCTGTTTTGGCACGATTTTATGGTTAGCGAAAACTAACCTACGATATAAAGTATAACAAGGAAACCGCATAAAATCAAGGATATTCTCAACATCCCCGAATAATCGGGGTGTGTTTTAGGCACCGTCAGGCCGCTTGACGGAGATAAAGATTTTCGGCATAATACCTGTTGGTTAGGTATCGCTAACCAACAAAAATATTACTTGCCTTTACACTCTATCAATCCGAAAGGCAGAGAAAGGAGAAAAATGAAAGAGACAAAGAAAAACGCTGTCCTGCGGGTATTCCAAACCGCACAGTGCAGTTCTGCCAGGTATATATGGGGTGTGGTCTGCTCCTCTGTCAGCATATTGCTGTCGGGCGTTCCGTTCTATACAATCTACCAAATCGTTCGTATCTTTCTGGAAGCGTCCTTAAACAATACGGCAGTAGACGTATCTGCTGCATGGCTGTGGGCGGGAATTACGCTGGAAAGCATTGTCATTGGCATTGCGCTTTCGATTACCGGCAGCTTTATTTGCCACTCCTGTGCCTTTCACGCGCTCTACGGTTTGCGCATGAAGATTCTAAATCACATGGGCAGGCTGAATCTGGGCTTCTTCACGGGCGGACAGTCCGGCGCGGTGCAAAAGACCATGAACGATAACATCGAAAAAATGGAAAATATTATAGCTCACGATGTATCGAACCTTATAGGAGCCGGGCTTTTGCTGGTTTCGCTGTCGGTACTACTGTTTTCCATCAATGTGCCGCTTGCCCTGACGACTGTTGCCGCATTGTTGCTTGCGTTTATCATTCAGTTTTCAGCTTTTGGAGGAAAGCAGGGGCAGAAGATTTGGACGGATCTCAACCGTTCCTCTACGGAATTGGACGCGGAATTTTCAGAGTATGTGTCTGGGATGGAAGAAGAAAAAATCTTTGGAAAGCCGGAGGCCGCAGCTTTACGGCTAACCAGCCTGATAGAAAAAAACCGAAAAAGCCTGATGGCCTACCTAAAAAGAGTTACGCCTATTTACGGAGCCTACAAAACGATCACGCTCTCTGTGCTGGCCTTCCTTTTGGCTGTGGGATGTGTTCTGCTGTATCTGAATCCCGGTAATCACGGCTTGATGATGGAACTGTTGATGTTCCTGATTGTCGGCCCGGCAGTTATCAGCCCACTGATGGAATTGGTGGAGTTTGGCGCAGACCTGCGCAATCTGGCTGTGCGGATGGATCAAATCGAGGACGTTATGAAGATGGAGCCGATAGCGGAAGGGACGTGCGATACCCCGCCGGTTTCTGCGGAGCTTACCTTTCAGGATGTGAGTTTTTCCTACCAAAAAGCAGCAGACCCTCTGCGGCGCATGGCGCTGGAGCATGTCACAATGCACATTCCGGCAGGTTCCTTCGCAGCTTTGGTAGGCCCATCAGGAGGTGGAAAATCCACAGCCGGACAGCTTTTGGCAAGATTTTGGGATGTGGAAAGTGGAAGTATCTCAATTGGAGGAAAAGATATACGGGACTATTCTACCAAGGCCCTTATGGATACGGTCGCCTTTGTGTTCCAGGATACCTACATATTTGCGGAGAGCGTTTATGACAACATCGCTATGCACCAGAATGTGACCCGCGAGGAAGTAGAACGGGCCGCGAAAGCTGCACGCTGCCACGATTTTATTCAAGCCCTGCCGGAAGGCTATCGCACAAGATTAGGTGACGGCGGGCATACGTTATCCGGCGGAGAAGCGCAGCGTATTGCCATTGCAAGGGCGATTCTGAAAAATGCCCCGATTGTCCTGCTGGATGAAGCAATGGCCTTTGCAGACGCAGAAAATGAGTTGGCGCTGCGAGAGGGTATGGCAGAATTACTAAAGGGGAAAGCCGTCCTGATGATCGCACACCGTCTTTACTCCGTTCAGGACGCAGATATGATTTTTGTTCTGGAAAGAGGAGAGCTGAAAGAACAGGGAACACACCAGGAACTGCTGCAAAAGAATGACTTATATGCGCATTTATGGGCGATTCAAAATGAAACCGAAAACTGGCGGATGAAAGGAGGCGCAGCGTATGTTTCAGATAATCCGGCAATTCACCTTTCATAAGCCAAAAGAGATAATCCAGCCAACCGTCTGGCTGTTTCTTTCTCAGACGTGCAGTATGCTTCCGGCCATTTTAGCATATATGGTAATCTATACGCTGGGGCAGGCTTTTGTGCCGCCATATACATTGGATTTGCATTTCCTTATTATACTTGCAGCGATTGGTTTGGGATATATCCTGATTCAATACGCGGTAGAACTGGTTTCCTACTACTTCACCTATGGGCGCGCTTACAGCGATACGGCCAAAAAACGAGTGGCATATATCCAAAAGCTGCGCCGACAGCCGCTGGGATTCTTTTCATCCAAAGAATCGGGAGAGTTGATTAGTTCCTTTGCCAATGATTTTTCAAACGTGGAATACACGCTCTGCTACTGGCTGCCCTATCCCATTGGCGTCGGAGTGCTGCTGGCGATTTCCATTGTATGGATTTGTGCTTATGACTGGCGCATGGGGATTGCCATGTTCGGAATGCTGCCGGTTTGCGCAGCACTTATGTTTGGGATTGCCCATATCAAAGAAAAGCACAGCCGACAGGTCATGGAGGCAAAAACCCATGCGGCTACGCAAATCAATGAATATCTTCATGGTATGAAAGACCTGAAAGCGTACCATCGCACAGGGGATGGCTTTCATTCTTTGGAAACGGCCATGCGGAAATTGCGGGATGAGTCACTAAAAGAAGAAGCAGTGGCAGGCAGCCTGTCCACGCTGTGTTCCTCTTTGGTAAAATTCATTGTTCCCATTACGGCTGCGGTTGGGCTTTATCTGCTGATCGGCGGCACACTGTCTGTTTTGGATTTTGCAGGCTTTCTCGTCTTAGCGACTAAACTGGTAGAAGCGGAGTTGATGATTGTCACCAGCATATCCGCGCTGCGCGGGATGCTTCCTTCCGGCGAGCGGTTAGACAAGGTGATGACAACAGACGAACCGACGGGGAAAGAACAGATAGAAACCGGAAATTCCTACTCCTTTGAGAATGTTTCATTTCATTACGCAAAAGGCAAAGGCCTTGTTTTTCATGAGCCGGGATCAGGCCAAGGCGCTTGCAAAGCTGGCCGCCGAGGACGAAAAGGATACCAAAGCCTACAAAGCCGCCGTTCTGGCCGCCCCCTCCGTCGATATGGTGCTGTTCGGCCGCATGGTCGCCTCCGACGCGTCCTTAAATTATGATGCCGCCGCGCAGGTCGCGCACGCGATCTCGACGCACGCTGTGCAGACCGAATACGATTACTTCACCGCCGTGGACGACCTCTCTCCGAAGGAAAACGCAGGCGCGGGCCATCTGGGCACAATTGAATTCAATTCCTCCACGCTCTACCGCTACGCGACCGTCAACGCCATGGAGCTGGCCGCACATATGAACCCCGAGGAAACGGCGGCGGCCGTCCGCACCTTTGCGGAGGCTTTCATCCGCTCCATGCCCACCGGCAAGCAGAATTCCTTTGCCAACCGCACGCTGCCGGATGCCGTTTACGTAGCGATCCGCCGGGATCAGCCTGTCAATCTCTGCGGCGCGTTCGAGCGCGCTGTCCGCCCCGAGGATGGAAGCGGCTGCGTTGCTCCCTCGAAAAAACAGCTCACCGCCTACGCACAGCAGATGTACCGCGATTATACCGGTGATCCGGTTCAGGCCTTTGTCATCGGGACCGGTCTGGACGCCCTTGCGCCCGCGATGGGCCTGAACGCCCTGCTCGAGCAGCTCGCAGACGCCGTGAAGACACAGCTCAGCGGAAGCGAGGTGGAATGATGCCCACCTTACTGCTGCGCCTCGCAGCACCCATGCAGGCATGGGGCATCGCCTCCAATTTCGATACGCGGAAAATGGCTCTTGCGCCTACGAAAAGCGGTGTGATCGGCCTGCTGGCCGCGGCTTTGGGAATACGCCGCGATGCGCCTGAACGGCTTACGCCGCTGAATCAGCTGCGCTTCGGCGTTCGCACGGACCGTGCGGGAAGCCTCCTCGTCGACTTTCACACAGCCGGCAAGCTGACGCCGCTCCAGAAAAAGCAGAAACTCAAGGAAACGCCCTACATCACCCGCCGTCACTACCTGGCCGACGCTGTTTTCCTCGTCGGGCTGGAAAGCACGGACAGAGCCCTGCTCGAGCAGCTTGCGGACGCCCTGCAATCCCCTGCCTATCCCCTGTTTCTCGGCCGCCGATCCTGCCCGCCCACGCTGCCCCTGTGCCTCGGCATCCGGGAAATCGATCTCGTCGAATCGCTCCGCAGTGAGCCCGCTTTGGCTTCCGCAGCGCAGCTGGGTTCGGAAAAGAGCGTGTGCATCCTGCTGGACGCCGATCCGCTGGAGCCAAACGCCTTTCCCCAGCGGGATCTTCCCCTCTCCTTCGACCCGCGGCACCGCCGGTTTGGCTACCGCGCCGTGAAGGAGCTGCGCTTTTCCCCGCAGGAGCCCGTATCCAGCACGACACAACACGATCCATTCGCAGAACTCGGAGGTGCATGACATGTATCTTTCAAGAGTTGCACTCGACGTACACCGCCGCAGCACGGCCGTGGCTCTCGTGAATCCGCAGCAGATTCACAGCGCCGTGGAGCAGGCGTTTCCCGGTGAGCGAAGGCGGCGGCTTTGGCGGCTCGATTCCCTCGGAAACACCCTCTACCTTTTGATTCTCAGCGCGGATATGCCCGACCTGCGCAGCCTCACCGCCCAATTCGGCACAGGGCAGCCGCCCGAAGTGAAGGATTATGCGCCCCTTCTCAACAGAATCCTCCCGGGAAGCACGTGGCAGTTCCGCCTGACCGCAAACCCCACGAAAAGCTGCCCGGGCCCCGCGCATCCGGGCCGGGGCATCGTGCACGCCCACTGCTCGGTGGAATACCAGAAGCAATGGCTGCTGGACCGCGCCGAAAAGCACGGTTTCCGGCTGGAGCCGGACGGCTTCACTGTTGTGGACACGCACTGGCTGCAATTTCACAAGGGCGCGAGCCGGCAGACCGTTTCCATCCGCTCCGTCACCTATGAGGGCGCGCTCACGGTCACGGATGCCGAGCTGTTTAAAAAGCTGCTGACCGAGGGCATCGGCCGCGGCAAGGCCTATGGGCTCGGCCTGATGACCGTGATTGGCAGGAGGCCGCAAAATGCATGAGGTGCCGGGAATCATCCGCCCCGAACTGCAGGCCCTGCCGCAGGTGCGCGACCGAATGACTTTTCTGTATCTGGAGCACTGCACGCTCGGGCGTCAGGACGGCGCAATCACCGTGACGGATGAAAATGGGATTGTGCATATTCCGGCCGCAGCCATCTCCGTTCTGCTTCTGGGGCCGGGCACCCGGGTGACGCACCGGGCTATGGAACTGATGGGCGATACCGGCGTCGGCGCCGTGTGGGTCGGCGAGCACGGCGTGCGCTATTACGCGCACGGCCGCCCGCTGACCACGCGGGCAAATCTTCTGCTGCGGCAGGCAGAGCTCGTCAGCAACACGCGCAAGCATCTGGCCGTGGTGCGGAAAATGTATCAGCTCCGCTTTCCCGGCGAGGACGTCTCCCAGCTCACCATGCAGCAGCTTCGCGGCCGCGAGGGCAGCCGCATGCGCAGGGTGTACCGCGAGGCTTCCAAGGCGACCGGCGTCCCGTGGAGCGGCCGCTCCTACCAGCCCGACGATTTTTTCGCCGGCGATGCCGTGAATCAGGCGCTGTCTGCCGCACACGCCTGTCTGTACGGGCTGGCACACGCGGTCATCGCCGCGCTGGGCTGTTCGCCGGGGCTCGGCTTCGTCCACGTCGGGCATGATTCCTCCTTCGTATACGATCTGGCCGATCTCTACAAGGCGGAGGTCACCATTCCCATCGCCTTCGAGGTGGCGGCGCAGAACCCGGAGGATTTGCCCGCCGTCGTGCGCCGCACCGTGCGAAACGCCTTGGTCGAGCACCACATTCTGGAGCGCATGGTCCACGACATCCGCTGGCTGTTTCTGGAGGATGGCGAAGCGCCGCCCGCCGAGGAGGCCGTCTATCTCTGGGACAACCAGCTCGGCACGGTCTCGAACGGCGTCAATTACGCTCGCGGAGAGGCAGGTGAGCCGCCATCGTCGTAATTACCATGACGGACTGCCCGCCCAGACTGCGGGGTGATCTTTCCAAATGGCTGTGTGAAATCAACACGGGCGTATACGTCGGAAATGTAAGCGGCCGCGTGCGGGACGCCATTTGGGAGCGCGTCTGCCAGAACCTGAAAAATGGCCGCGCAACAATGGTGTTTTCAACGAACGGAGAACAGAAAATGGACTTCCGCGTGCACAACACGACGTGGACGCCCGTAGACTTCGACGGAATCCAGCTGATGCGCCGTCCTCTGCCACAAAGCGCGCAGACCGAATCCCCATTGAAGCCCGGCTTCAGCAACGCGGCCAAGCGCCAGATGGCACAGCGCACAAAGCGCGCCGCCGGTATGCCTCTGGAATCCTATGTCATTATCGATCTGGAAACGACTGGGCTCCAAAACGGCGCGGATCAGATCCTTGAGTTCGGCGCTATCCGGGTATTAAACGGAGAATGCCACGCCTGTTTTTCCCAGCTCGTCCGCACAGAAAAAGTGCTGCCGCAGGCCATCGCGGATCTCACGGGGATCTCGCAGGCAATGCTGGAAAAAGAGGGCGTCCCTCTATCCGAGGCCCTCCCGGCATTTCTGGATTTCATCGGCACAGAGCAGCTGATCGGCTACAATCTCACCTTTGACATGGCGTTTCTCCGCACGGCCTGCAAGGCCCACGGAAAGCCCCTGCCGCAGAACCGCTGCCTCGATCTTCTCAGTCTGGCCCGCCGAAAGATATTCGGCGTCCCGAATTACAAGCTCGCCACCCTAACGAGCCATCTTTCTCTTGAGGGCCAAACGCCGCACCGTGCCCTTGCCGACTGCCGGCTGCTGCACGCACTCTATTTAAAACTGAATGAAATTTGAACCGCCGCCAATAAAAAGCGGCCTAAAATCGGGATCCTTTTAGTCTTTTCCCCGCACCTGCGGGGGTGATCCCTATCGATACTGGGAAAAAAGGCTTCATGCAGACTTTTCCCCGCACCTGCGGGGGTGATCCTGGCCTTTGCCCGCTCCATACGGCAAGGATTGGCTTTTCCCCGCACCTGCGGGGGTGATCCTTTGACAGATTCCGAAGTGAATTTTATCTTTGACTTTTCCCCGCACCCGTGGGGGTGATCCCATGCCGAACAGCCTGTCCATGATCCCCGTGCGCTTTTCCCCGCACCCGCGGGGGTGGGCTTTCATCGAAAAGGAATTGGACTGAAAGCAGCCGCCTTTCCTCGCGTGCGCGGTTCAATCCCACGGTTTAGACGGCTGGCAAAAAGCCCCCGGAGCTTTGAAATACTCCGGGGGCTTTCATCTTTTACCGCCTTTCGTGCTTCTACCGTCCCGCCGCTTCGGGCGTGCGGATCTTTTTGAGAAAGAAAATCAGAACAACGACGCAGAGCGCCACCGCGACGCTCGCCAAAACGCCGACGCGGTATGTGCCGAACAGGTCGTAGCTGTAGCCGAAGCCGGCCATCGTACAGGAGCTGCTGATGCACGCGAACAGCGAGATATACGAATATGCGACGCTGTGCAGCCGCGGTCCATAGACATAACGCACGACGAGCGGGATACCGACCGCCGATACCGCATAGATGCCGCCGTAGAAAAAGGCGCTCGCCATCGCCACGGCATCGCCGCCAACCGGCAAAAATGCAAAGACGGTCATACCGATGATATTGAGCAGCATCATGACGCCGCACGCTTTGGGCGCGCCGAACGCGTCGCTCAAAACGCCGATCAGCAGCTTGAACACCACGTTGCCGATCATCGAGGCCGAAACCATCAGCGCGCCCACGGCAGGCGCAAGACCGATGCTCGTGGCAAAGCCGGAAACGTGCGCGTTGAAGCCCGAAACTGCGTAGACGAGAACGGAAAACACGGCTGTCACGAGAAACGCCGCGCTGCCGAAAGCGATCGCGCCCTTTTGAATCTGCCTGCCCGCCGCAGCCGGCATGCTCTCTGCCGCGCCGTAGGGCAAAAGCCCCTTGTCCTCCGGGCGCTCGCGGATGACAAAGAGCACGCCCGGCAGCGTCAGCAGAAGAACAAAGCCGGCCGCCGTGAGATAGGCCGCGCGCCAGCCGAACGCCTCGATCGCCGCGCTCAGAACCGGATTGAAGATCGCGCCGCCAAGGCCGGAGCAGCTCATCGTGATGCCCATCGCAAAGCCGTTTTTCTCCTGAAACCAGTTGCCGATGATGTATGTAATCGCCACATTGCTGTAGCCGGTGATCACGATGCCCATCAGCGTACTGAGCACATAAAAGACGGCGATATGCTTCGCTGCGGACATACCCGCAAAACAGAGCGCCGTCACAACGGAGCCAATCCCGGTTAAAATTTTGATATTGACGCGCCCGAACAGGCGCGAGGCGACGAGCGGCCCCATGAGGCCGGTCACGACATTCGTCAGCGTAACCGTGAGCGAAACATCGCCGCGCCCCACGCCGAGCTCCTCCGAAACCGCCGCGAAGAAAATCCCGGCGCAGTTGATGCTGATGCCGATCGCCGCCATGGCGAGGCCGCTGCATGCGGCGACGATCAGCCAGTGGTAAACACTCTTGTTTTTTATTTTATTTTCCAATACAAACACCCCGAAAAAGGCGCGGCGGCCCAGTTGCCGCACGCGCCGCTTAATTTCTTATTTCGTGCCGAAGATACGGTCGCCGGCGTCGCCGAGACCCGGCAGGATATAGCAGTCCTCGTTGAGCCGCTCATCGACGGAGGCACAGTAGATGTGCACGTCCGGATGCGCTTCGCTCAGCGCCTTGAGGCCCTCCGGCGCGGCGATGATGCAGAGGAACTTGATGCTTTTCGGGCGACTGCGCTTGACGATCTCGATCGCGTCGATCGCAGACCCGCCCGTCGCGAGCATCGGGTCGAGCACGATAACGTCGCGCTCCTCGATATCCGGCGGCAGCTTGTTGTAGTATTCGACCGGCAGGTGCGTCTCGTGGTCGCGGTACAGGCCGATATGGCCGACTTTCGCGCTCGGCACGAGCTGGAGCATGCCGTCCACCATGCCGAGGCCGGCGCGCAGGATCGGCACAAACGCGAGCTTGCGGCCCGCAATCACCTTCGTTGTCGCCCTGCACATCGGCGTTTCAATCTCCACGTTCTCGAGCGGCAGGTCGCGCGTCGCCTCATAGCACATCAGCGTCGCGATTTCGCTGACGAGCGCGCGGAATTCCTTCGTGCCCGTGTTCTTATCGCGCAGGAACGTGAGCTTATGCTGGATCAAAGGGTGATCCATAACAAAAATCTGGTTGTCCATTTCCATCACCTTTCGTTTTTTATCCGGCAGCCCCGGCTTCAGACTCATTCCAGTTCTTACCGTATCCGGGTGCCCCGTGTCAAAAGCCGCTGCGCGGGATCAGAGCGCGCCGTCCTCAATCGCCGTGATCTGGTCGATGCGCCGCTGATGGCGGCCGCCCTCAAACTCGAAGTGCAGGAACGCGTCCACGATCTCGAGGCCCGTTTCCTCGCTGACCGCGAGGCCGCCCATGCACAGGATATTGGCGTTGTTGTGGCGGCGGGTCATCTCCGCCGCATGCGCGTCGCAGCAGAGCGCCGCACGAATGCCCTTGACCTTGTTCGCCGCGATCGAGATGCCGATGCCGGTCGAGCACACCAGCACGCCGTACTGCGCCTTGCCGTCTGCCACACAGTGCGCGACCTTCGCGCCGAACACCGCGTAATCGACGCTGTCCGCCGAATAGCAGCCGAAATCCTCGACCTCGGCTCCCTTCGCCTCGAGATGCTTTTTCACGGCCTCTTTGAGCGCGAAGCCGCCGTGGTCCGAACCGATTGCAATTTTCATAATCCGCTGTTCTCCTTTGCTTGTCCGTTTTTCTTTTTGAGTTCGCGCTCCGCCTGCGGCAGGCGCAGGTAAACCGGCATCAGCGCGTCCGCCGCCACGGTCTCTCCCGCTTCTGCCGCGAGCGCAACGCCCACCGCGCGCTGAAAGCGCAGCATCGGCGGCAGAAGCCGCGCGCCGAAAGCCGAAAAGGTCTTGTGGCAGAGCTCAGCCCCGTCGCCGACGAGCAGCAGACGCGCGCCGTACGGCGCGCATTCCGCACAAAGCTCTGCGATCGCAAGCGCACGGTCCGGGCAGAGCCGCTCGATCGTGCCGCCTGAAACGCGGAACATCGCGTTGTAGACCTGCCCGCAGCGCGCGTCCATCACGGCGCAGACGATTCCCTCCATCCCGCGTGCATTCTCCGCCATTGCGCGCAGAGTGGAAACGCCCGCGCAGGGGATATTCCGCGCCATCGCCATGCCTTTCACGCAGGAAACGCCGATGCGCACGCCGGTGAACGAACCCGGCCCCGCGGAAACCGCGATGCGGTCCACGTCGCTGAGCGTCCGCTCCGCGAGACGCAGCACGCTTTCCACCATCGGCATCAGCGTCTGGCTGTGCGTCTGCTTCGTGTTCATATAAAATTCTGAAAGTATCCTGCCGTCCTCCAAAAGCGCCGCAGACGCCGGGGACGCCGAGGAATCAAGCGCCAAAATCAGCATAAGGTCATCCTTTTCTATCGAATGAGATCCGCATCGCCGTACCGCAGGGTACAGCGCGCGGTATCGAGCGCCGCCGGGCGGCCGATCGGCAGGATCGCGTGGTTTTCACCGTGCCCGAAATCGTCGCAGTACGCGACAGGCACGCCGTGCCGCAGGCCGAAGCGCTCGAGCCGGTCGAGAAGGCTCTGCGGCACATCGTCGGCACAGCGGATAACGCTATAATTCTATGCCGTCGATCGCGATGATGCGCTCCGTTTCCGCTTCACCCTTTTGCATGTCGATGCGGATCACGTCGTCGGGCAGCGCACCGTCGATATTCTCGCTCCACTCGATCACGAGCACGCTGCCCGTATCGAGGTAGTCGAAGAAGCCGGTCGAATAGAGGTCGTCCCAGCCGGAAACACGGTACATATCGAAGTGCTGCACCGTGAGGCGCGCCTCGTATTCGTTGACGAGCGCGAAGGTCGGGCTCGAGACGACGTCGCCGCCGCCGAGCCCCGCGACGAGGCCGCGCGTGAACGCAGTCTTGCCCATGCCCATCGAGCCGGTGAAGGCGATCACCTCGCCGCCGCGCAGCTTCTCCGCCAGACGCGCGGCGAGCGCCTCCGTATCGGCGACCGAGTTTGAAATATAAACCGCCATATCAGAACAGGCCGTGGATCACGTTGTCCGCGCCGACATCGATCTTCTCTGCCGCAGGCACCTTCGGCAGGCCCGGCATCGTCATCACGTCGCCCGCATAGGCGACGACGAAGCCCGCGCCGTTCGAGAGCCGCAGGTCGCGAATCGTGATCGTGAAGCCCGCCGGGCGGCCGAGCAGCGCCGCGTTATCCGACAGGGAATACTGCGTTTTCGCGATGCAGACTGGCATCGCGTCGCCGCCGAGCGCCTTGATATCCTTGAGGGACTTCTGCGCCTGATTCGTGAACGTGACGCCGGCCGCTCCGTAGATCGTTTTCGCGATCGTCTCGATCTTCTCCTCGACCGTCTTGTCGAGCTCGTAGATCGGCGCAAAGTGCGTCTCGTTTTCGTCGATGACGCGGCAGACCGTTTCGGCGAGCGCGACGCCGCCCTCGCCGCCCTTCGCGAACACCTCGGAAAGCGCGTATTCCACGCCGAGCGACTTGCAGCAGTCATCGATCACCTTGAGCTCCGCGTCCGTATCGGTGCCGAAACGGTTGATCGCGACGACGACCGGCACGCCGTACTTGCGCATATTCTCCACATGGGCACGCAGGTTCTCCACACCCTTCTCGAGCGCCGGCACGTTCTCGGCAGAAAGCTCCGTCTTCGGCACGCCGCCGTTGTATTTGAGCGCGCGTACCGTGGCGACGACCACGATGCAGTCGGGCCTGAGGCCCGCCATGCGGCATTTGATGTCGAGGAACTTCTCCGCGCCGAGGTCGGAGCCGAAGCCCGCCTCGGTGATGCAGTAATCGCCGAGCTTCATGGCAAGGCGCGTCGCACGCACGGAGTTGCAGCCGTGCGCGATATTCGCAAACGGGCCGCCGTGCATGATCGCGGGCGTGCCCTCGATCGTCTGCACGAGGTTCGGGTTGACCGCGTCCTTAAGGAGCGCTGTCATCGCGCCGTCGGCCTTGATGTCCTTGGCATAGACCGGCCTGCCGTCATAGGTGTAGGCGACGAGGATGCGGCCGAGACGCGCCTTGAGGTCGGCGAGATCCTGTGCGAGGCAGAGGATCGCCATGACCTCGCTCGCCACCGTGATGATGAAGCCGTCCTCGCGCGGAACGCCGTTGATCTTGCCGCCGAGGCCGACGATTACATTGCGCAGCGCGCGGTCGTTCATATCGACACAGCGCTTGACGAGGATGCGGCGCTGGTCGATGCCGAGCGCGTTACCCTGCTGCATGTGGTTGTCCAGCATAGCGCAGAGCAGGTTGTTTGCCGCGGTGATTGCGTGCATGTCGCCCGTGAAGTGCAGATTGATGTCCTCCATCGGCAGAACCTGCGCGTAGCCGCCGCCGGCTGCGCCGCCCTTGATGCCGAACACCGGACCGAGCGACGGCTCGCGCAGCGCGATGACCGCCTTTTTGCCGATCTTCGCCATCGCCTGACCGAGACCCGCCGTCGTCGTCGTCTTACCCTCGCCCGCCGGCGTTGGGTTAATCGCCGTGACGAGAATCAGCTTGCCGTCCGGCTCTCCCTCGAGGCGCGCAAAAAGCCCGTCGTTGAGCTTCGCCTTGAAGCGGCCGTACGGCTCGAGCTCCTCCTCGCGCACACCGAGCTCCCGCGCGATCTCCGCGATGGGCCTGAGCTTTGTCTGCTGGGCAATTTCAATATCGGTAAGCATTGTGATACCAACCTTTCTGCATCTCTGTTTTTCCCGGCCTCTCCGAACCCCGAAAAAGCACAGAATATGAGATTTTAATTTCTGCTATGATTATAGCTCAAAACGCCGCTTTCGTAAAGGGATTCTTTTCGTTTGTGAAAATTTTGAAAAAGATTGCTGAACCGCGGGCCGTGTGCTATACTATTTGTAATTTAAGCCGTAATTCGATAGGATGAACACACCATGAAAAGCAACCGGTTTCTTCTGCATATCGCCGCCTATTTCCGGCGCATCGATAAAATTCTCTGGCTTTTGATGCTCGCGATCGCCGCGTTCAGCCTTTTGCTGCTCAAGAGCGTTTCGCGCGCCACGTATACCGATTATTTCCAGACGCAGCTGCTCGTCACCTCGATGGGGTTCGTCGCCGCCGTCGCGCTTTCGACGATCGATTATGAGAGCCTCGCCGCCTTCTGGTACCTGATCGGCGGGTTCTCCGTTTTCCTGATGCTGTACACGATCTTTTTCGGCGTCAGCGTGCAGGGCAGCGGCGGTGTGGACGCCCGGGCGTGGATCAGCATCGCCGGGCGCACGTTCCAGACGAGCGAGCTCGTAAAGATCTTTTTCATGCTCACCTATGCAAAGCACATCTCCGTCGTGCGGGAGCGCGGGCAGATTCAAAAGCCGGGGCAGGTGATTTTGCTCGCCCTGCACGCCGCGGTCCCGGTTCTGCTCTGCCATTTTCAGGGCGACGACGGCGCCGCGATCGTTTTCTTCGCGATGTTCCTGTGCATGAGCCTCGCCGGCGGCGTGCAGCTGCGGTATTTCCTGCTGCTCGGCGCGCTGGTCGCCGTCAGCCTGCCGATCCTGTGGAACTTCGTGCTCAGCGAATACCAGATCAAGCGCTTCACCTCCGTCTACAATCTGGACGATCCGGCAGTACAGCTCGACGAGGGCTACCAGCAGTATCAGGGCCGGCTTTCCATCGGCAGCGGGCAGCTCACCGGCAAGGGGCTGTTCAACGGCCCGCGCGTCGAATCGAACTACGTGACATTCCAGCACAGCGACTACATTTTCTCCGTCGCGGGCGAGGAGCTGGGTTTTCTCGGCTGCACGGCGATCATTTTGCTTTTGCTGCTTTATATGCTGCGCGTGCTCTACGTCGCTTCCAAAGCGCGGGACGATCTCGGGCGCTGCATGTGCTTCGGCTTCTTCGGTTTGATTGCGCTGCAATCCGTTTCGAACATCGGCATGTGCCTCGCACTTCTGCCCGTCATGGGCGTGACGCTGCCATTCTTCTCCGCCGGCGGCAGCAGCGCGATCTGCCTGTACCTCGGCTTCGGCCTCGTGCAGAGCGTCTACGCGCACCGCAGCGGCGCCGCAGGCCCCCGCCTGCACAGCGCGCGAAGCCTCAAAATCAATTTCCGAAAGCTGAAGGTCTGATAAAGCACAAATATAACAAAGCGGGACACTCAACGGTGGTGAAGTGTCCCGCTTTTTCTTCTGCTCCTCATAACTTCCGCACGGATTCACGCTCGACGAGGATCGGCAGAAAGGCCATATTTTTCTGGTAGTTTCGTTTGTTCAGGATACGGTCCATCACAAAATTGGCGGCTTCCTCCCCTACCTGCCCCTGCAGCATGTCGACGGAGGTCATCGCCGGACTCGTACAGAGGCAATACTCCGTGTTGTCCAGCGCAACGATAGAGACATCCTCTGGCACCCGCAGACCAAAGTCCACACACGCCTTGATGCAGCCCACACCCATCAGATCGTTGCAGGCCACAACCGCCGTACACGTTTCCCCGCGCTGCAAAAACTCGGAAACCGTATGGTACGCGCCCTCCCGCGTAAAATCCGCGTAGAGCGCGAGTGCCTTATCCGGCTGAATCTGCTTCTCCTCCAGCGCCCGCTTATAGCCCTCATAGCGCTCCCGGGTATTCTGCTCCCTCGCATTGCCGCCCAAAAAAGCGATTTTCCTGTGACCGCGGTCAAGACAGTGCTTCGTGGCAACCCAAGCCGCCCGCGGCTGGTCGACATAGACGCAGTCGTAGCCACTGAAGCCGTCCGGACTCTGGTAGCAGCTCGTGATAACGGTCGGTAGCCCCGTTCCCTTGATCGCCTCAATCAGCGTCGGCGTATAGTCGAATGAGCCGAAGATGACGCCATCCACAAAATGCCCCTTTAAGGAATCGAGAACCTCGAGCTCCTTCTGCGGGTTATGCATCGTGTATTCCAGCAGGACGCTGTAGCCGAAACGTTCCAAGGTCACGGCGGCGCCGTGAATCATCGCAAAATAGTACGGATTCATAATGTCCGGTATGCACATCATGACCTTTTTCGTGATGTTATTCTTCAATGTTTTGGCAGCCTGATGCGGCACATACCCGATTTCCTGTGCTGCACGCAGAATTTTTTCCTTCGCGGATGGACTGCAATACCCTTTTCCATTTAATGCCCGCGCAACCGTGGACGCAGAAAAGCCAGTCTTTTCCGCAATATCATAAATTGTAGCCATAATTTTAAGCCATTCTCCCCAAAGACATGAATTTTCTGCATGTAATTTCTTCCATTAAATTTTATCATACAATTCCGGCAGTGTAAATACAAAAGTATTTTTAAATCCGACGTCCACCGGTACACGGCAAAAAATGAGATGCGGAGCATACCCCGCACCTCATTTTTTGCATAGGCTTACAGCGCGCCCGCTTTCCGCGGCGCAGCGCCTTTACCCCTTGATCGCGCCGACCATAACGCCCTTGATAAAGTACCGCTGCAAAAACGGGTAAATACACAGGATCGGCAGGGTCGCAATCACCACCACGGCATATTTGACCAGCACCTGATACATATCGTTTGTATAGGTTCCGACCGTGCTCATATTCGTCATGGACGACATATCGTTGGCGATCAGGATTTCCCGCATGATCAGCTGCAAAGGGAACTTATCCCGGTCTTGCAAATAAATCATATGGTTGAACCAGCTGTTCCAATTCCCAACGCCGTAGAACAGCGTCATCGTCGCAAGCATCGGCTTGGAAAGGGGCAAGTAAATCCTCGTAAAAATCGTCATCGGGCTCGCGCCGTCGATCTTGGCGGATTCCTCCAGTGAATCGGGAATGCCGAGAAAGGATGTGCGCATAACAATGAGGTTCCATGTGTTCACAAGCCCCACCAGAATGATCGCCGTCCTCGTATTGTAAAGGCCGAGATTGTTGACAAGCAGGAAAAGCGGAATCAAGCCGCCGGAAAAGTACATCGTAAACACAACGCCCAGCATGATCGGTCTGGCCAGAAGCGCATCCTTTCGCGAGGTGACAAAGGCGCCGGCCGCCGTCACGATCAGGCTGAGGGCCGTGCCCACCACCACATAAAAAATAGTATTCATGTAGCCGGTCAGAATATTGGGGTTGCGGAAGGCCAGTTCGTAGCCCTCAAAGGTGAAGCCCAGCGGCCCCAAAAGCAGGCCCGTATGTTTCATGATCCGGTCCGGCTCACTGAGCGAGGCAAATACGATGTAAAGCAGCGGGTACAGGCAGAGCAGACCGACCAGTGCGAGAAGCAGGCCATTGAATAAGGGAAATACCGATCTCCTTTTATGCAGTTTCATAGACGCCCCCCCTCACCACATGCTGGTGTCAAACAGACGCTTAGATACCTTGTTCGCAATGACAAGAAGCACCAGATTGACAACAGAATTGAGCAGGCCAACCGCAGAGCTGTAGCTGTAGTTCATCTGCATCAGGCCCATCCGATAAACATAGCTGGAAATCACATCGGCTGTTTCATAGGTCATGCCGTTATAGAGCAGAATGATTTTTTCAAAGCCAAGGCTCATCATTTGACCAATCTTCATGATATATACGATCGCGATCGTCTCCCGGATACCCGGCAGCGTGATGTGCCATATCTTCCGCCACCTCCCGGCACCGTCAATCGTCGCCGCCTCATACAGCCCTTGGTCGATATTCGTGATTGCAGCGATATAAATGATGCTGCCCCAGCCGAGCCCCTGCCATATATCAGTAATCGTGTAAATCGGCCAGAACCACTCCGGGTCCAGCATAAAGGAGACCCTTTTCCCTCCGAACAGGGCAATAAGATCGTTAATAATGCCGTCCTGCCGGGTAAATTCCAAAATCATGCCACAAGCCACGACGAGTGAAATGAAATACGGCAGATACGAAACTGTCTGAATCGTGCGCTTGTACAAAGGGCTGCGCACCTCATTGAGCAGCAGAGCAAAAATAATCGGTGCCGGCAGGCCAAAAATCAGCGCGTAGAGGTTGATCATAAAGGTGTTGCGGATCAGCTCCCAGCAGGTACGGCTGTCGAAAAATGCCTCGAAATGCTTCAGCCCCACCCAAGGGCTGTCCATAATGCCAAGGGCCGGTGAAAAATCCTTAAAGGCAATGATCTGCCCGTAGATCGGTCCATAGCAAAATATGATATAAAACAGAACCATTGGAATGGCCAGCAGGTACAGCGCCCAATTTCGGCCCATATCACGCCGCAGGCGCACCAGAAACCCGGATTTCATCCTCTCATCTCCTCCGACATAAGTCACTGTGACACGAAAGCCGCCACACAGCGGCGTGTGGCGGCCCTCCGCGCAGCTCTCTTGAATTTCGTGTTTAAACTCAGTGGCTGTTGTACAGGTCGAGGCCCATCTGCTGGTACTCGATCGCCTGCTCAATTCCCAGATTCTTCATCTCGTCTACAAACGCATCGAAATTATCGAGGGATTCTGTGCCCATGATAAACTTGAGCACCATCTGATCCAGATAGGTGTTTACTTCCGTCATAATGGAGCTGTACTCGGTCGCATGCTCCACAGGCACTGCGCAGGGCGGCATCTGCTCCGCACGGTCGTTGTTCGAAAGCCACGTGCTGATGGAAGCCCAGCTGGCTTCGATCTGTGCATCGGGCATTGCAAACGCGTTGTAAATATACGGGCCGCAGAAGAGCTTGTATTTCCACGAGGCCACGGCATAGTCCAGACCGTCGGGATTATCGGTGATCAGCTCGGTGAATTCCGGCTTGCCATCCACCATATTGTAGCTTCTGCCCTCGATGCCATAATTGAACAGCATTGTGGATTCATCTGTATACCAGCTGTCGCGCCAGCGGCAGATCGCCTCGAGGCGGTCATCCGAAACGGCAGTCGTCAGGTAATCTCGGCGGCCGTTTCCGGTCTCCACTACAGGGGACACCGAGCCGAGGTGCAGCTCGTCGCCTTCATTCAGCACGGGATACGGAACCGCCGTGATACTGCCCTCGTCGTTTTCAAAGAGCGAGTTGTACAGCGGAACGATATCCTGATAGGTCTCTGTCGTCGCGCCGGCGCGGCCAGTCGTCAGGTATTCCGCATAGAAGTTGCTGTCGGAGGACGTTGCGGCAAAGTCCGGGTCCAGCAGGCCCTCACTGTACCACTGGTTCATCAGGGTGAGGTATTCCTTAAAGCCCTCCTGAATCGGGCCGTACTGCACGACGTCGTTCACGCGGTAAAATTCGGAGCCGACGCCGAAGGCGCTCACAAAGATCGAGTTGCCGGATCTGCCTGTTTTCGGCAGAATCAGAGGGACGTCCGCACCCATCTCATCCCGGAAGGCCACGAGCATTTCATGCCAGTCGTCGATGGTTTCGGGCATTTCCATGCCCAACTCCTCCAGCCAATCCGCACGCACAGCCGGGCCGGCCCACGGCGCGATCGAATACTGCCCCTCATCGCCCTGATTCTCCTGCAGATTATACTGGCCCCAGCCCCAAATGTGGCCGTTGTTCGTGGTCATCTGCTTGCGGATTTCCGGGTCGCTGTCCATCAGCGCCTGCAGGTTGGGGTTGTACTCCATCAGGTCATCCAGCGGGCGAACGATATTCTCCTGAATCGCGCTGTCCGCACCGCTCGGATACTCATAGCTGATGATATCCGGCAGATCACGGGAGGCGACCATCAGATTGTACTTTTCAAGCTCCTGCCCTACAGGCGGATGGATGAATTCCACGTGCACACCTGTGCGCTTCTCCAGCTCCTGAAATACCTCGTTGTCGTTCCAAGTCGTAAGCACCTGCGCTGCATTGGAATGCAGCGGTACCCAGTATGTAATCGTTTCGGTGGCCTCCGTATCGCCCCCAGCATCCACGCCGGATTCCGAAGCCGAATCGACCGACACGCCAGTGCTATCCGATGTGGAAGCATCCGAACCGGCGCCGGCCGGAGAACAAGCCGAAAGCAGCATGCCCGCCACGCACATCAGGCAAACCAGAAAGAACCGCGGCTGTCTGCGCCGAACCGAAGGATTCGCTTTTTCTGAAGCGTTTGGTCTTCTATTCATGAATATGCACTCCTCAAAATTAATGATATAGGTTCCGTTTTCTCCTGTTTTTTAAGGGCCGCGCTCCCTTTTGGCCGGCGCTCACCCTTCTGCCTCTGCCGCCTGTGCTTCACCTCCCCTCAGTCTTCCGAGCGCACCGCCCGGATGCCATTTGACATACTGAACCGGATCCAGCTTCCTGTAGGTCTGCAAAAGCAGGCTGAGCCGCTGGATAACAAGATTCTCCGCGAGAATCGAAATGCGCGGCGCCCTGTTCAGGGGGTCACCTTCAGCCGGAACACCGGCGTACAGGTGAACCGCCGCCTGAGAAGCCAACCACGAGCCGGGATTTCCAGTGACGGCAATAATTGAACAGCCGTTGCTTTTCACAGCCTCCACTGTGGATTTCAGCTCTGCCGTTTCTCCGCTGTTGGATATGGCGATCACCACGTCGCCTGCCACAAGCTGTCCGCAGGAGCCGTGCACAGCTTCTGTCCCGTGCAGGAAATAGGTTGGCGTGCCCGTAGAGGACAGCAGCGAGGCACCGTATGTGGAAACATGCCCGGGTTTTCCTATTCCGGTGATGTGCACGCGGTTGCCCGCAGCCTGCGCTTTCAAAATAAGCTCCGCCGCCTGAATATACGCTGCGTTGTCGATTGTGCCGAGAAAGCCTTCCACCTCGGCGACCGCCATTTCATCAAATATCGCAAGTGCATCGAGATCCCATTGCTGCATACATCTTCACCTCCCCCAAAAATTCATCCGCATCTGCTGCCGTCCTCTTCGGGGAGCAGCAGCTCCATTTCCCCACGTTCCCGGATCAGCGCCTGTACCTGTTCCAGTGTGGGCAGCGACGGCTGCGCACCCATCGCAGAAACTGTGAGCGATCCCACATAATTGGACATTCGTACCGCCGTTTTATAATCGATGCCCATCGACACAAAAGTAGAAAACGCGCCGACAAACGAATCGCCCGCCCCGGTGGGATCGACCGCAGCTATGTCATCAAGCGTCGGGATCAGGTAAAATTCGCGTTCGTTGCCGAATGCCGCACCGGCGGTGCCCAAGGTGATCAGGACATTTTTCACACCCTGCTTCAGCAGGCATTCGATAACATCCTTTACATCCTCTATATGTACGTCTTTCCCATTTCTTCGAATCGTAATTCCTGTGAGTTCTGCCGCTTCATATTCATTCGGGGAAATATAATCGAGCTTTGCAAGCATCTCCTGGCTGACCGTATCGGCGGGTGCAGAATTCAGCATAACCGGCACGCCCTGTTCGTGCGCATACCGCACGACCGCCTCATTCACCTGCATAGGGATCTCCAGCTGGAGCAGAACCATGTCATACCGCCCGATTTCCTCCTGCAAAAAACTGATCTCTTCCGTCGTAATCGTCATATTGGCGCCCGGAACCACGATGATCCGGTTCTGTGTTTTTCCGTTTTCATCTACCTGAAGCTGCACATTACCCACGGAGGAGGGCTGCAGACGGTCCACCATAACCCTGCTGCAATCGATTCCATTCTGTACGCAGGATTCTACCAGATCCTTTCCGAAGGCGTCGTCGCCGACCTTGCCCACCATGGTGACGCTTGCACCGAGCCGGGCAGCCTGAATCGCCTGATTGGCTCCCTTGCCGCCCGAAGCGGTTTGAAATCCGTACCCGAGAACCGTTTCACCCTGATCCGGAAAACGATGGCTTGAAATGATCAGATCCTTTACAAAGCTGCCGACAACCAGAATTTTTGGCTTATACCTCATTTTCCGCATACCCACGCCTTTCCGTCAGATAATTTCCAGCTCGTCCTTGCTCTTCAGCTTTGGAAATGCCGCCGCAGGCAAAGTCTGATACCAGAACGCCACCGACGAAATATCATCCTGCATCGGAAGATATCTTCCGCCCTCCCGCCAGCCAAGTGCCTGAATCGTCACCTTGAGGTCACTCTCAAAGCGGATCGGATCCGTGATGTGGAACCGATACAGCCCAAAACGCTTCTGGCTCTTATAGAGCTCATCCTGCCGGACTGCATAGAAGCCGCCGTAGGGTGTTGTGAAGTCCACGTACCGTCTGTGCGTATGCGGATCCTCGAAGTTGTAGGAGCCGCAGAAGTAATCCTCTGTTCCGGTGCCGCAGATTGTCGGGTATTCGCGGTCGCCGTCCATATAAAATTTGATTTCGCCCTCACCCCACCAGCCGGTGTTGTTGACACCCCAAGCCAGATAAGTGCCGACGTAGTGGCCCTTTCCCTGCACGCCGTCCAGAATCGTGTAGACCTCCTTATAGGGCAGCGGATTCACACGGCGGAACTGCGCGTGAAAATACGCGGCCTCGTCCGGAACCTCTCCCAGCGCATAATCGATCTGATAATAATAGACGACCTCTTCCTCCGCTCGGTTTTCCAGCGTGATCCGGCATCTCTTTCTAAATGGCATCGTCCAATAGCAGTTGAACGCGCTGCCTGGATTCACACACACAGCCAGCGTGGAAATCTGAAAATACTCCTGCCAGCCGCTGCAAAAGAAATCTCCCACAGGGCACTCTACTGACGGCTCCGCCTGATCATCCCAGTAAAACCTGATGATGGTGTTTCTCCATTTCCCAGTCGGCGTCATCCAGATATGCTGGAGCGCACCCGGTCCCGCGATATCAGCAATTTCAAAGGTCTCTCCGGCCGCGATACGGACGAACGGATTCACCTTCCAGCCCTTTCCGAGGTCGCGCGCGGCGGATTTCGCCGTACCATCCTCCAGTTCACACATACCGCCGCACCCTTTCCCGCCCTTATAGTTCTCCGGGCTGATCGAGCGTGTCACCGCGTCGGACAGCAGATGCAGATTCCCAATGTGATTTGACATTCCACAATACATTTCTATCCTCTTCCTTTTCATTTAGTGGCATCGATGTCATAATCTATGATTGCATTATACCTAATAACTTTTCTTATGTCAATATGTTTTTAAGGATATTTTCAAATATTTTTTTGATTTTCAAGTGCATATCTTATTGTATTATTCTTATTTTACAAATTTGTCTCTGATTTTCTTTTTCAGAAAGATACCGATATCACTTCTTATTCCTTGTTTCTCTCATTTTATCTGATTCTAATTCCGCAAGTTTTCCGATTATGCCACATCTTCCCATGTTCGATTTCACACTATTTGAAAACTGGTTATGAGATCCGCTGCACATTACAGCCTTACGCCTATGATTGTCTACCACATCCTCACGCCGCATTCAAAACGCAGTCCTTTTGTTATGGATCTCGCTCCACAGCGTCAGACGATTCCACCGACAGTAGAGCAAAACGCAAAAAAGAAAGCCACCGTTTGTCTGAACGATGGCTTTTCCCTTATTTCGGATATTTTTCCAGAAGCGCTTCTACTGTGCGAACGCCTTCTTCGAGCACGGCGGTGTAGATTTCGTCGCTGTGGTAGTGGCGGGCCGGGGATTTGCCGAGCCCGTACATCTTTCGTTCGATCAGTCCGCTTTTGATCGAGAGGATCGCCTCGCACACCGCGGGGTCCGCCTCGGCGCGCTGCCGGACGTATGCGCAGTAGGCAAGGGAGGCCTCTGCGGCCGCGCGGTCTTTTGCCCAGATGTCCACGTTCCAGCGCGTTCCGGTCACTTCCGTTTCGAGCCCCAAAAACAGCTTTCCGTGCTCGTGCAGCAGCTCTGCCTTCACCGGCTGCAACGCATCGCAGACCGCCTGCTGAAGCGCGAACCACTGCGCAGATACCGTATCATTCCCGACGATGTAGAGATCGAGATCGCGCCACGCCATCATGTCCATGGCGCAGCTCCCGGTAACAACCGGCTCTCCGTACCGCCCGAGCACATCGAGCAGGCCGCAGGCGTACAGAAGCTGATCCGCTTCTTCGCGTATTGTCATTTTTTCTTCTCCTTTCTTTCATTGGATTTTGCATGCCAAATACATATCGGTATAGAATAGCATATATTTACACAAAAATCAATACAAAAAAGGAAATTTTATAAAATTTTACGATTATACAGATAAGCGTGCCCCGATTTACCCGCGCGCTCGAGCGCACCGAGTGCACACAGCACGTTTACGCCGGCACGCGCCTGATTCACTGGGCGGCGCACGGCCTTCGCAAGCTGCT
>URQJ01000003.1 GCA_900549945.1 uncultured Oscillospiraceae bacterium | reverse complement strand
CTCGGCAGCGGACAACCCTTCTCTTGCCCGTTACTACACCTCTCAGGGCTTTGTGCCCGCAGGAACGTGTACAGAAGGCGGCTATAACGGTATTTTAAGACAAAAAGAACTGCTTCCCTGACGGATCCCTGTAGGAAAATCTATGGCATCATGGAGATGCGGCAGAAGCAGAAGGGCTATCTGAATAACGCGAATGGAATTTAGAAATTTATTGAATATAAAAAATCGTGATGAGTTACGGCAATGGCTTTTGGAAAATTATAATAAAGAACCTGAATGTTGGGTAGTTGTAAAGCGTGGGCGTCCTGTTGATGATGAAACATTTTGGTATATAGACGCAGTTGAAGAAGCAATGTGCTTTGGTTGGATTGACAGCACAACAAAGAAAATGGATAACGGAGTTACAGCACAAAGATTAGCTCCTCGAAGAAAGGGAAGTTTATGGTCTGAATTAAACAAAGAACGCTGTCGCAGAATGGAACGATTAGGACGAATGACAGATGCCGGTCGTGCTGTGTTGCCGGATATGAGTGAGAAGGGATTTGTGATTGATAAAGATATTTTGAATGCACTTCAAGCGGACGCAGAGATTTGGGCGAATTTTCAAAGTTTTCCGCCACTTTATCAGCGTGTGAGAATTGATACAATTCAGATTAAGAAAAAGCAGTCGGAACTGTTCCAGAGTCGCTTACAGAAGCTTTTAGATAACACAAAAGCGGGAGTTATGTATGGCGAATGGAATGATAACGGACGACTGCTTACAGAATGACAGCTTCCAGTTTGACAATTTCATATCCATACACACAAAGCAGTTACTTTTGGTGCTGTTTTATTATCAAATATTAAAATAGCAAACAGAATGGAGGAAGATTTGATGAAAAAATTCTTATCAACATTTTTAGTAATGTGCATTATCTTATCTGTGTCAGGATGTGTTTCTTCAAACAATAATGATGAGAATGGAGAGAAAATGAACGAGGAGCAAGTAAAGGAGACGATCAGTGGAACCCAAGATGATATTGAACATCAAATCGATGTTGCGATCTCCGAGCAGGAAAGCAACCGTACAGAAACAACAATAAAAATAGATTTGACTACTGAAAATTCAGAAATTTACTATCTAAATTTAAAAAATGACGCAAAGGCAACCTTGCGGTACACTTATAGTACGGATGATAAGGAAGGAGCAATTTTAGGATATTATAACGATTCTGATACTGAGCCTACCACAATAGAATTGTTGCCTGCAACAGAGGAAGCCTATAATGCTATTTGGAAGGAAGAAAGCGTAGAACTTGAAAAGGGAGAAAATACCTTTTATCTTATCGAAGATGGAATTCATTGCAAAATGATTTTACAAATAGAAGGTATTACTGATGATAACATAATTTATGCCGGCACAGTCAAAGAATAATACATGTTGTATCGCACGATCTTTGAGGCACTCTACTCCAAGCTTTTAAAACTGAATGCCAGCCGCCTACCAGCGGCACCACCAAGCAGGAAATCTTTCAGAGGTTTCCTGTTTTTTCTTTGCCCAGACGCCGGGAGACAGTACATTAATTTGGGGTTGCAAAAATGCCAACTCCACCTAAAAAATATCTCAACTCCATCAGGGCTCCACCTTCGTCGTGTACCATAAGGGTGTTCCCGGCAGACGGGGACACCACCGGAGCGGGAAACAGCCCCGGCGAAAAACTACGTTAGGAGGTACACAAGTGAACCCACTGATTTTACCCGAAGGAAATGAGGCGGCTCAGACATGAACCTGTGCAAGCGGGCCTGCCTGTATTCCATCCGCAAAAAGGGCAAGACCCTCACGCTGCTGGCGTTTCTGCTGGTTATGGCCACGCTGATGCTGACCTGCCTTTCCATCCAATCGGCCACAGAGACGGCCAACGCCAATATTAAAAAAGCCCTGCTGGGCTATTTCACCATCAACGCCAAAACACTGGAAAACGGCATCCCGGAGGATACGGTGAGCCAGATTCTTGATGTGGATGGTTTGAGCGGCAGGTACACCCTGCGCTCCTACACCTACGCTGCTTATTTTGACGCAGACGGGAACCTTCTGGAGATCAACACCGAGGGCGCTGCCCAGGTGCCGGAGGGCTATGAGAACGCCGGACGGGTAGTGGCAAACTCCAATTCCCAGGAGGACAGCTATTTCACCGATGGCGGCTTTGAGATGGTGGAGGGCAACCCCATCATCACCGAAACTGGCAGCCAGGTGCTGCTCCATGAGAAATTCGCCCAGCGCAACGGCCTGTCTGTGGGCGATACCATGCTGCTGGGGAATGTGGAGGACAAAAGCCAGACCATCCCCGTGATGGTGGCCGGGATCTTCACCAACACCGAGGAACAGGATTCCATCGGCATAGCCCCATCCTATGACCTTTACGACAACATCGTGTTTACCGACCTCTCTACCGCCTCTTTCCTACTCTACGGCACGGAGGGAACCACCAATGTCCAGTACGGGGATTTCTATGTGAACGACCCGGACAAGCTGGAGCGTATTATGGCCGATGTGCAGGAACTGGATGGCGTGGATTGGGAGAGCTGCACCTTGACTCGCTATGACAACGACTATCAAAACGCCAAGGAATCCTTGGAGGGCTTGCAGAATATCGTCTTTATCGCCATTGCGGTGGTATCCGTGATTTGTTTTCTGGTGCTGGCTCTGTTCCTGACGCTGCGGCTCCGTGAGCGAATCCATGAAACCGGCATCTATCTGGCCATGGGCATTTCCAAAGGCTCGGTGCTGCTGCAATACCTGCTGGAAGTGATTCTTGTGGCGGCCATTGCCCTGATGGTTTCCTTCGGAACCAGCACAGCCATTTCCCATCAGATCGGGAGCAGCCTGCTTTCTCAAGTGACAAGTGAAACCTGTGAAACGGTGGACTTGATCGGGAAAAGCGAAGCTGCGGAAGAACCTGCCGAGGATTTGGGCCTTGCCGAGATTGAGGTGGCTGTTTCCGCCGTGGATTACGCCCTGGTGTGGGCTTTTGGCATGGCGCTTTGTGTAGCTTCTACCGTATTGGCAGCCTGTCCCATTATGAAAATGAAGCCCAAAAGTATCTTGTCGCAGATGAGCTAAGGAGGTTTTAACAATGAAATTAGGAATAAGAGCAGTTTTATATACTATCCGGAAATGGAAAAAGACGATGCTTATATTTTGCTTGCTTCTGTCTATTGCCACGCTGGTGCTATCGGGACTTGCTATCGCTGATGCACAGGAGGAACAGGCTGAGGAGGTGCGCGGAACTACCGGGGCCAGCTTTACCGTAGAAAGGAATGTATCTACGGGAGGTTGGTCAAGTGGAAGTGGTGGCTCTTACAGCACACAAGAATATCTTACAGCTGACATGATGGAAAAGATTGCTGAAGTAGATGGTATCAAGGGCTATAACGCCTCTATCCGTACAATTCTATGCTTGTCTGATAGTAATGGGAATTGGTTGGAACAAATGAACCCTACGGGTCATGCAATGGTTGATTGTCAATTTTATTCTTATGGTTGTATCAATTCAGAATATCACTCCCTTTTCCTGTCTGGAGCGTTGGTTATGTGTGAGGGGAGAGGCATTGATACATCTATTGATAATGGAATTGTTATTAGTAAAGAGATGGCAGAAAAGCATGATCTTAAAGTTGGCGATACTATTCAAGCTGTCAATAATCCATTGTCAAGTGATAAAACAAGAGAGTTGAAAATTATCGGTTTGTTTGAAATTGTGGCTGATAAAACAGATGAGAAAAATAATTATAATGAGGCGTCTTATTATGACTATGCGAATAATGCCTTTGTTAGTGAAGCGGCAATGAAAGATTTGTTGGAAAATTATGCAGATGTAGGCTATGCTGCTGCGGACTTCTTTGTGACCGACCCAAAACAGCTTGAAGTTATTATTCAGCAGGTACAAAATATTGATTCTATCAACTGGAACAATTTTCAGATTATTGCTAATGATGAGGTGTATCAAAATATCTCCGCTTCCCTTTCTAATACTGGTACTTTGATTACTACGCTTATCATTGTGGTAACAGTTGTGAGTATGATATTGATAATTGTGATTTTGTCAATGTCCATCCGCGGCCGGAAACGGGAAACAGGCATTTTGTTGGCAGTGGGTATCGTCAAGCCTGCGGTGATCCTCCAGTATGTGCTGGAAACCCTGCTGATCGCAGTGGTGGCCTTCCCACTGGCCTACCTCTCCGGCAAGCGGGTGGCGGGAACTTTGGGGACGCTGTTCGGTAAGGCGGCTGAGAATGTCATCGTTACGCCAGAGCACTTTATGTTGGTGGCCGTCGTAGGCGGCATCCTGCTGGTAGCGGCGGTGCTGGTGTCCAGTATCTCTACTATGCGGTTAAAGCCCAAACAGATTTTGGCTCAGATGGAATAAGGCCATCCACCCTCCTAAAATAACGAAATGAGGTAATCACTATGAGTATCATGGAAATCAAGCAAGTGGGATATTCCTACGATAATAAAAAGAAAGTCTTAAAGGACATCAACGCCGAAATGGAACAAGGCAAACTCTACGCCATCCTAGGGCCTTCCGGCTGCGGCAAAACCACCCTGCTCTCCCTAATCGGCGGCCTTGACAGCCCCGGTAGCGGCCAGATTTATTTCGACGGGCAGGACATTGCCAAGACGGGCCTTTCCGACCATCGGAAAAACCATGTGGCATTTATCTTCCAGGCGTATAACCTGATCGACTACTTGACTCCCACGGAGAATGTGTCGCTAACTTCTAAACTGCCGCCGCTGCCCATTCTGGAGCGCCTTGGCCTTACAAAAGAGGAATCAAAGCGGAATGTTTTGAAACTTTCCGGAGGCCAACAGCAGCGGGTGGCTATCGCCCGCGCTCTGGCAAGTGAGGCCCCGGTGATTCTGGCCGATGAGCCTACCGGCAATCTGGACGAGGATACCGCCCAAGACATCACGGAAATTCTCAAAGAGAGCGCTCACAAGATGAACAAGTGTGTGGTGGTCGTTACCCACTCGGGCGAGCTGGCAAAACAGGCCGATGTGGTGTTCCGGCTGAAAAAGGGTGAACTACAGGTACTGGAGTACGTTCAGGATGGGGCCGTCCAGCCCCACTCCCGCAGAAACAACGCTCCCCCTCAGTGAAAGGAGGGCACATTGATGGAAATGGGCAGCAATCCAATCACAAAACCCTCGAAAAAAGGAAATATCCTTTCCGCAGTTTTTGTGTTCTTGCGGTGGTACTGCCTGCTTTTCCGGGAAGAAAATCTGATCGGGTAAAATGGACAGCTCTCGAATCAGCTTATAGAGGATGCCGTAGCTGGGCTTTTTTGCCTTCGTTCTTATAAATCTCTCGGTTACTTCGACCTTGGCAGCCGGGGCTTCGACCGTAATATCCGCTTTTATACGGGCAGGCTTGATGCTTTCGCCGAGTATTTCATGGTGATTCTGCACTTTTAGTTCACCTCTCCTTCTGTTTTACGGATTTATGTCAGTTTTATAATGGCATAGCAGTTCAAATTCTGGGGAGCTAACGGCGCAGAGAAAAGTGAACTGACCAGAATCGTATAGACAGCTCTGCCAATAAAAAAACGCGGTTTTGGCAGGGTGGTTTGTCATGCACATCCTCCCATGTTTTGGTCTGGGGGGATGCGCTGGGATGCCGATACGAAGCAGCGAGTATGAGTTTATAATATAGGCCGCATATCTCATGGTACACAGTCAAAAAGCTCTCTGTTTTTCAGAGGAGCTTTATGTCTTTTGTGGTGAACTGGTATGCCGTAATTTATACGAACTAAAAGGAAACGCACTTGCTTTATGGGCTGATGTCCCGTCCTGCAGGTGCGTTTTTATTAAACAAGTTTACAATTGATCTATTCCTAAAAGTGGTCGGTCATAGTATAATTAACTTAACGACAATTGGAAGTTGTGGAGGTAGCAAGAATGAAAATGAAAAATCCTATGCTGGTAGTAACAGATATAGACAAATCAGTTGAGTTTTACAAAAAGGTTTTGGGGCTTCATGTGATTATGGATTTTGGAGCAAATAAAACTTTAACGGGCGGTTTGGCTTTGCAGACAGTTGAAACATATCAAAATTTTATCGGGAAAAGCGATATTTCTTTTGGTGGCAATAACTTTGAAATTTACTTTGAAGAAGATAATTTTGATGAATTTGCGGATAAGCTGAAAGAATGTGAGGTTGAATATGTCCACCCTATTGTAGAACACTCATGGGGACAGCGTGTTGTTCGCTTCTATGACCCAGATAAACACATTATCGAAGTTGGCGAGAATATGAAAATAGTATGCAAGCGTTTCTTAAACAGTGGAATGACACCAGAACAAGTAGCAGAACGCATGGACGTACCTATGAAATTTGTCAATGCTTGCATGCGATAAACAACAGTTTATCGAGCCGCTCTGACCCGAACTTTCAAAATTGAATACCGGCCGCCCACCGGCGGCACCACTCAGCAGGAAATCTTTGAAAGGTTTCCTGCTTTTCTTATGCCATTTTTACAGAGTATCAAAACGACCGGTGAAACGGCTTGTATGGCTGGAGATGTGGCGTGTATCGCAATGTCGTTTACGTTCGAAAATGAAGATCTTCAAAAAAATTGTTGTGCAGTCTCTCACCTTCAACGGCAAATAGGGTGAGAGGTTCTTTTTGTGACCTCACGGCACCTTGAAAATTGCAGACCCATTCATTAAGAACATTCCCGCTGCTTTGGCGTTTCTTCCCTGCGTGGGATTTCGCCGGCGGACCGTTGAGAAACCGGCAATACATGAAAACCCGGCAATACATCATTTAGACGCCGCATTGGATATAAAAGGTAAAATACGCCGTGGAGCTGAAAACCGTAGAAGCGCTTGTTTGCGCAGACCTTGTCATCCGGCACACAGCACACAGCGGGTTCCGGCTTACAGAGAATACTCCATGGGGTAGGCCAGATAGCGGAGCGGATCGAGCTGGTCGCAGGTTACATATCCGGCAGGTGCGGCCAGCAGGCTTGGAATGCGGTTGACCACAGTGGCGCAGGTATGCTCCACTGTGGCGGGCTTTACCACGTGAAATTCCGTGTTGGGCTCACCGGTCAGCCGCCAGTCACACAGATCTCCGTCGCCGGGTCCGTAAACCTTGCCGATTGTTTCCTCCTCAATGATAATGCCCTGCATGGTCTCAATGGTTACGACCGCGGACATCCCTATGCAGCTGCCGGCTGGAATGGTTTTGTCCAGCGTGGCGCTGTATACGTCGTGGTCCACGGTATAGGGGACATGCCTCTGCGCGATGCTTTTGACGGTCAGCCCCAGCTTGCTGCAAAGCGCTTCGCTGGCATTCCACGCGTAAGAGGGTTCGAATTCCGCGGGGTGAGCAATCTGCGCTTCAAATTCCGCCTTGGTTAGCCCGCAGCCGTGCGCCTTGGCAAGCGCCGGGCCGTAATCCTCTACGTTGTAGCTGTAGGCGCCCTTGATTTTGGTCAGTTTATTGCAGCCGCCGGCGGCCATGGCGACCATATTGATCCAGAAAATATCCTGCATGCCGGAGCCCGTAATGGTGCAGCCGTTCTTTTTGGCCAGAGCGTCCAGTCGGTTGATCTGTGCGGCGGAGGTGGTCCAAGGGTAGACGGCCTCCTCACAGGTGGTGATAACGTGGATGCCGCGGGCAACGCATTTTTCCACCTGCTCGTAAATATCCCCGATAAAGCTGAACAGTGTGACGATGGCGACATCCGCGCTGCATCCGTCCAGCACCTGATCCGCGTTGTCGGAAATGATTACACCGGTTTTTAGGCCGAGATCCGCGTAGTCGCCGACATCCAGACCGACCACCTTGGGGTTCACATCGATTGCGCCGACGATTTGAGCGCCGTGTTCGTGCAGGTAGCGCAGCGTATACTTCGCCATTTTTCCGCATCCGTATTGGATAACCTTGATTTTTTCCATAATACAGCCTCCTTTGTGCTGTTTGATACACCAGCGGTGAAAGGTTTTGTTTTTCTTTCACGCTTAGTGTAAACCCTTATGCGGGAGAAGAATCGAGTGAATTTTTGGTAATTTAACAAAAAATACTTGATATATAAGGAAAAACATGTTATTCTGTGCGCAAGGAAACGGGTTTAGGAAACAAGTTTCATGAGCGAAGGAGCTATTATGAATATACGGGATATTGCCAAGCTGGCCGGTGTTTCCCCATCGACCGTTTCAAAAATCTTGAATAAAAAGGATCAAGCGATCAGCGCGGAAACCCGCCGGAAGGTTTTGTCTGTAATCAAGGAAAATCATTACCGGCCGGCGGCGCCTTCTGCGGCGGCTGCATTTCCCGCCCGGTCCTTCCTATTGGGAGCAGTGCTGCAAAAGCGTCCGGGCATCGATATTTTTCTGGAGAGCCTGCTGCTGGCAGCGGCGCGGGAGGGGTATTCCGTGCTTACGCGGTTTGCCGAAACGGCGGCGGAAGAGCGCAGGTGCCTTCAAGCTCTTTTGGAGTATCCTCTGGAGGGGATCCTGCGCTGCGGCATACCGGAAAACGGCGAAGAGAATCAGGCGCTTGTGAAGTCTCTCCCTTGCTGTACGGTGAATTTTGACCGGCCGGCCGCATCCAAGGCATTGGGGCTTGACTATGCGCAGCTGGGGTATCAGGCGGCGATGGAGCTTGTGGAGCAGGGGCATAATCGGATATTCTGCATGGTTCACGGCGATACGCCAAACGAAATGCAGTTTGTAGAGGGCTGCCGGAAGTGCCTGCATGTGAAGGGCTCTCCTTTGGCGGAGCTGCAAACCTGCCGCTACAGCCGGGAGGGACTGGAGGGCAAGCTGCTCTTGGAAAATACCGGCGCGGTGTGCTTTGACACGGCCTTGGCGGAAAAGGTTTATGAAGGGGCGGAGCGGAAAAACCGGAGAATCCCCCGGTATCTTTCTGTGGTCAGCCTCTCGGAAAATGAACCCGGCGGGTTTTTGCCCAGACTTACTGTTTTGCTTCCGCCTTTTGCTAAGCTGGCGGAAGCGGCCTGCCGCGGCCTGATTGCCCGCATCGAAGGCGCTGAGACACAGAAGAAAAACGAAGGACCTCTTTGCGGGCAGCTGTATCGGGGAGACAGTGTGGCGATGCCATTGAGTGCGAAGAGCAAGAAAATTGTTGTGGTAGGCCCCATCAATATGGATACCACCATTTATTTGAAAGATTTTCCGCAGGTAGGGCGCTCTGCTCTCACCGATTCCAGATTGATCAGCCCGGGCGGGAAGGGCCTTAACCAAGCCATAGGCGTGGTCAAGCTGGAGGGGATCGTCTCCCTGATCGGCAAGGTAGGGCGGGACTATGAGGGAAGCGAGATTTGGGATTACCTCCATTCTCATGGTGTGGATTTGGGCTGTGTCCGCCGCACCTCCCGGGATGCCACGGGACACGCCTATATTTGTGTGCAGAAGGATGGAGAAAGCGGCATCATGGTGTATAAGGGCGCGAATGACCTTCTAACCCCGCAGGAAGTGATGGAGCATGAAGCGGCGTTTGACGGGGCGGCCTATTGCCTGCTTCAGACGGAATTGAATATAGAAATCGTCCGGACGGTGGTGCGGCTGGCGCACAGGAAGGGGGTGAAGATCCTGCTGAAACCAGCCGCTGTGGACGATGAAATATTTGAAAAGACAGACATTTTTATGCCCAACGAAAAGGAAAGCGCTCGGCTTTGCCCGGACAGGGATACCTGCGCGGGTCAAGCGGAATATTTTCTGGAGAAGGGCGTGGGACAGGTGATTATCACCAGAGGCGGAAAAGGCTGCTATTGGAGCGACGGAAGCCGGTGCCAGACTTTTCCGGCGGAAAAATTTGACGTGATCGATACCACGGGAGCGGCGGATGCCTTTGCTTCGGCCTTGGCCGTGCTTTTGGCAAAGGGCATGGAGATCCGCGAGGCGATCCGGCGGGCGACGATTGCGGCAGGCTTTTCCACCACCAAATGGGGCACACCTGAATCGCTGATCGACTGGGATACCTTGGAGTTTCTTTCTTCTGCGAGGAAATGAATGCCTGCCGGTGTCCATGTCATTTAACCCGACGATTGATACGAGGAGGTAAAGTGATGAAAAAAACAGTATCCTTATTTCTTGCTCTCATTCTGATGAGCACCATGTTGTTTGGCTGTGCAGACGGCGGCGGAAGCAGCGCTGCTGCCGGTAAGGATGGTGCGTCTGCGGCGGAAGGCGGAGAGCCCGTCACCATTGAAGTCGCTGTAAGCGGCAGCGCGCAGGAGCTGGAGATCCACCAGCAAAAATTTGATCTGTATACACAGGAGCATCCCAATGTGACCATTAAGCCTGTAGACATTGGTACAGAGCGCTTCCAGAAGCTGATGGCCCTCATTGGTTCCGGTACGGCCCCGGATATTATCTACATCAACGAATGGTGCTATTCCTTGGCGTACCGGAACGTGCTGATGCCTTTGGATCCTTTCATGGAGAGCGACGAAGCGTTTGATCTGTCCTATTACCCCGAATCTCTGCTGCTTCCTCTGCGCTATGAGGATCAGTTGTTTGCCCTGCCTCAGGAGGTTTCTCCTTATGTGATGTATTACAATAAGGATATGTTCAATGCCGCCGGGGTGGAGCTGCCGACAGATGATTGGACCATGGAGGATTTTTACGCTGCCGCCAAGGCGCTGACAAACGCGGAGGAAAAGGTGTACGGCTATCGTCATCCCGGCGCATGGGCGGACCAGATCCTAAACTGGTTCAGTCTGTCCGGCGTTGAGTACGATACCAGCGGCACCGAGGTAAAGGGGCTGGATACCCCGGAGGCCCTAGAGGCGCTGCAGTTTTTGTACGACTTGGTTGTGGTAGACCAGCTTTCGCCCAATCCGGCCTCGTTGACCGCCATGGGCAAAAGCGCCGACGCCATGTTCCGCAATCAGTCGGTGGCGATGGAGGCCGCCGGCCTCTGGATGCTTCCACAGTATAAGGCGGACGCCCTTCCCTTTGCGTGGGATGTGGTTCGTATGCCCAAGGGGGAAACGCAGAACGTGAAGGCGGGCATCCTGAACTGGGGCATTTCCGCCGATACGGAGCACCCGGAGGAAACGTGGGAGCTTTTGAAGTTCCTCGCGGGCCCTGAGGGGATGCGCATTGTGGCCGAAAGCAACATGGCCCTGCCCGCTGCTGCGGATGACGCCGCAAACCAGATTGTTTTGGATACGAAATTTCCGGAGAATGTGAAGGCGTTTGTGGATTCTGTTCCAGATGTGGATATGACCGACCAGCTCTCTATTTATCGCACAGAGGTAAACACCAAGATGCAGGAGCTCGTGGATAAAATGCTGATCGGTGAGAGCACGCCGGAAGAAACCCAACAGGCGCTCATCAAGGAAATCAACGCGATTTTGGCCGGGTAACAGCAGAGCAGCCGGATCGGTGAAAGAAGAAGGGGGATTTTTGCGCAGGTTAAAAATCTCCCTTTCTTTTAAAAAGGTGCAAGCGGAGCTTCTATCCGCAATACTCGAAATTTCGAATTGAGGTGATTGGAAATGGCAGCGCAGACATCCGAAAAAAAGCGAAAGCCAATTGGAGCGAACGAAACCTTTTGGGGGTATTTGTTTCTGATGCCGGTGATCATCGGCTTCATCGTATTTACCGTTTTTCCCGTTGTCATGTCATTTTACTACAGCCTGACAAACTATGACGGAGTTACCCCGCCGAAATTTGTTGGGGTACAGAACTACATCGATTTGTTTACCAACGGGGATTTCGGCGAGGCCCTGTGGCATACGGTTTACTTTACGATCGGCACGGTTCCGCTGGGAACCCTGCTGGCTATTCTGGTGGCGGTATTTCTGAACCAGAAAATTCGGGGCGCCAATCTGTATAAGACTGCCTTTTTTATTCCTGTCATCGTGTCTTACACCTCGATTGCCATGGTGTGGCAATGGCTGTACAACGACGATTTCGGCTTGATTAACTCCGCTTTGAACGCCATTGGCCTGCCGAGCGTGCCGTGGCTGACGAGCAGCGCATGGGCTATGCCTTCGGTTATTATTATGAGCATCTGGAAGAATCTGGGCTTTAATTCCGTGATTCTGCTGGCAGGGGTGCAGGGGGTATCCTCCGCCGTGTACGAGGCGGCGGACATCGACGGAGCCAATGTGGTGCAGAAGTTTTTCCACATCACCCTGCCCATGCTCAAGCCTACGATCATGTTTGTGATGATTATCAGCATGATCAATTCCTTTCAGGCCTTCGACCAAATCTACATTATGACCAAGGGCGGCCCCGGAACCGCTACGCAGGTGGTCAGCTACTTGGTATACATGAACGCTTTTCAGTACTTCAAGCAGGGCTATGCTTCGGCGATGGCCTACATTCTGTTCATCATTATTTTCGTGGCCAGCATCATTCAGCTAAAGGTCAGCGAAAAGGACAGCCTGTGAGGAGGGCGGAAAAATGGAAAATACTGCAGTGCGCATGCGCAGGGGAAAGGGGAAAAAGCTGGTTTTTCGGATGCTCACCCATACGGTGCTGATTCTTTGCTCCATCACCATGCTGATTCCCTTTCTGTGGATGGTTTCCAGCTCGCTGAAAAGCATGGACGAGCTGTTTGCCGTGCCGCCTGTATGGATCCCCGCGCATATCGCATGGGAAAACTATGTGTACATGTTCGAGCAGGCGCCTTGGATTACTTATTTTGTGAATACAGCCGTTATAACCGTGTGTACGATTCTGGGCCAGCTGGTTACCTGCTCTATGGCGGCCTACGCCTTTGCCCGGCTTAAATTTAAGGGGCGCGACGCCATCTTCATCATCTATTTGGGGACAATGATGATCCCGTTTCAGGTCGTGATGATCCCCCAGTTCCAGATCATCAAGACGCTGGGGCTCATCGACAACATTTGGTCTTTAATCGTTATCGGTATTTTTAACGCTTTCGGTACCTTTCTGCTGCGCCAGTTCTTTCTCACGATTCCCAAGGAGCTGGAGGAGGCCGCCAAGATTGACGGATGCAGCTACCCCAGAATTTTCTGGGAGATCATCATCAAGAATTCCAAGCCGGCCCTGATGACCTTGGTGATTTTTACCTTTATGAACACGTGGAACGATTTCCTGCGGCCCTTGATTTTTATTAACGATCAGGAGAACTGGACGCTGTCTATGGGGCTGGCCAAATTTCAGGGAACCTACGTGACCCAGTGGAATCAGATGATGGCCGGCGCCCTGATCACCATGCTGCCTATTCTGGTGGTATACATCTTTGCGCAGAAGTATTTTGTGCAGGGAATTGTCATGAGCGGCATTAAAGATTGAACAAAGCAGAAGGAAGGAGTGGTATATATGCAAATCCCAAAGAATTATTTTGAAAAGGTTTATGCCGGCTGGCTGGGAAAGGTCGTTGGCATCCGGCTGGGCGCGGCCGTTGAGGGCTGGAGCTACCAGCGCATACAGAAAGTGTTCGGCGAGCTGTGGGACTACCCCGTTCAGTACAAGAATTTTGCCGCCGATGACGACAGCAACGGCCCGGTCTTTTTCATCCGCGCCCTAGAGGACTGCGAGGACGTGAAAAAATTCTCTGCGCAGGATGTGGCGGAAGCGCTGCTGAACTATGCCCCTTATGAGCACGGCTTTTTCTGGTGGGGGGGATACGGCACTTCGACGGAGCACACGGCCTACCTGAACCTGCGGTCCGGCATTCCCGCGCCCCGCAGCGGCAGTGTGGAGCAGAATGGCTCCACTATGGCGGAGCAGATCGGCGGGCAGATTTTTATCGACCCTTGGGGTCTGGTTTCTCCCGGCAATCCGGAGCAGGCCGCTGCCTTGGCGGAAAAGGCGGCCAGCGTTACGCACGGAGGCAACGGCATATACGGCGGCGTTTACGTCGCTTGCTGCATCAGTCTGGCCTTTGTGGAAAAGGATATTCGCGCTGTACTGGATAAGGCTCTGGCCTATATCCCGGAGGACTGCGAGTATGCAAGGGTCGTCAAAGCTGTGATGGGGTACCATGACCGGCACCCCGAAAACTGGAGGGACTGCTTCCGGTATATCTACGAGAATTTCGGCTATGACAAATATCCCGGAAACTGCCATATTATTCCGAACGCCGCCGTGATGGTTCTTTCCATGCTCTATGGTCACGGAGATTACGGCCAAACAATCAATATCTGCAATATGTGCGGCTGGGATACGGACTGCAATGTAGGCAACGTGGGCTGCATTATGGGCGTACTTTGCGGGTTGGAGGGGATTGACTTTGACAAGTGGGCGAGGCCCATCCATGATTTCCTCGCCTGCTCCAGCGTGGTTCCGTCCCTCAACGCGATGGACCTGCCCTACGGCGCCGCCTATTTTGCCAAGATGGCTTACCTGCTTTCCGAGGAGGAGGCGCCCGGGCCGTGGAAGGATATTTTTGACGGCCGTTTAGAAAGCTGCCATTTTGAGTTTCCAAAAAGCACCCACGCCATTCGGTTCCGGTCGGAGGGCGCTCTGTGCCATATTCGCAATACCGATGAGCAGGCCCGTACCGGCCGCCGCTCCTTAAAAATCACTGCCGGAAATGCCGTTTCCGGAACAGAGCACTGCTTTTATAAGCAGACGTACTATCAGGCGCGGGACTTCAGCGATTCCCGGTACGACCCCTGCTTCTCGCCTCTGGCGTACCCCGGGCAGACGGTTCATCTCAGCGTGATGCCCCTGCCCTGTGAAAATATGCGGGCTACCGCGCAGATTTATGTGAAGGACGGAGCTACCGGCGAGCTTATCCGCGGGGATAGGGTGGCGGCGGACGGCGCTTGGCACGATTTGACCCTCGTTATCCCCGGCGGGAGAACCGGATTTATTGAGGAGGTGGGCGTTCTCCTCTGCGGCGTGGCCGCGGGATTCGCCTCCGAGGATCTGACGGCCTATCTGGATGATCTGTATGTGGACGGAACCCCCGATTACCGGCTGGACTTCTCTCAGGAGAAAATGGATGTATGGAACGGCCTTCATCAGGAGATCCCCCAGTTCGCCAAGCTGAAAGGCCATTCTTATTTGGACGGAGCTTGGCTCAGCCTGTCCTGCTCTGATTTTGCTGAGATGTATACGGGCCATCATATGTGGAGCGACTACACCCTTTCCGCTACGCTTAAGCCCCTGACCGGGGCGGAAGCCTATTTGAATGTGCGGGTGCAGGGCGCCATGCGCTCCTACGCCGCGGGATTTTCCGGCCCGGGGAAGGTGGCCCTGCGGAAGAATTTCCACGGATACACCACCCTTTGTGAAGCGGATTTTCCGTGGGAGAAGGGGAGGGAGTACCGCGTGGAGGTGACGGCCCGCGGCGGAAGGCTGACTCTGGCTGTAGATGGGAAAGCGCTTCTTTCCTATGAAGATGCGCAGCCTCTGCGCAGCGGCTGTGCCGGATTGTCTGTAATGGAAGGAAGCCACTGCCTGTACCGGGATATAACGGTTTCCGGAAGGAGCCCGCAGGACATATGAAAAAGATCTTAGTCATCGGAAGCATGAATATGGATTTTGTCACGGATATTCCCCATATGCCGGCGGTGGGCGAGACGGTTTTGGCACAAGGGCTGGATTTTGTTCCCGGGGGAAAAGGCGGCAATCAGGCGTATGCTATGGGCAGACTGGGCGGGCGCGTTTCCATGCTGGGCAGCGTTGGGAATGACACCTATGGAGAGAAGCTCTGTGCCAACTTGGCATCCGCCGGGGTGGATGTTTCCTGTGTGCGCCGCGCGCAGGCGGTATCCACCGGTATGGCTGTGATCGGCGTCACCCCCCAAGGGGATAACAGCATTATTGTTCTGCCCGGCGCCAACCGTGCAGTGGACCAGGAATACCTTCAGGAACATCAAGATCGGCTGAAGGATTGTGACATTGTGGCGCTGCAATTAGAAATTCCGCTGGATGCGGTAGTCTTTGCGGCTGAGGAGGCCAAGCGCTTGGGAAAGACTGTGGTATTGGACCCTGCCCCTGCTGTGCCCGACCTGCCGGAGGATCTGTACCCTTGTCTGGACCTCATCAAGCCCAACGAGACGGAGCTGTCTGTTCTGACGGGCTGCCCGCAAGACCCCGGCGGAATGAGAAAAGGCGCCCGAATCCTCCGGGAAAAAGGCGTAAAGAACGTATTGGTCACTTTGGGGGGAGAGGGATCGTATCTGCTGCAGGAGGACGGCACGGAGCGGTACTTCCCGGCGGATAAAACCGTGAAGGTAGTGGATACAACGGCGGCCGGGGACAGTTATATGGCGGGCCTGTGCGTGGGAATGGCACAAGGCCAGTCTTTGGAGAAGGCCGCGGAGCTGGCCACGGCAGTCTCCAATATCGTGGTGACGCGCCGGGGAGCGCAGACTTCCATCCCTACTATGGATGAGGTGCTGGGCAAAGCGGGCTCATAGGGCGGCCGCCCTGCGTCGTGAATTGCGGGCCGCGCAGCCTTTTCCTGTGTGGGAAGGGCCGGCGGGGCGCAGTTTCGGCCGTTTTTAATGCCTTTTACTGTCTTATATTCCGGTATGCCAAAGAGGCGGCCGGCTCGTGTGAGCCGGCCGCTTCAATTTTTGCGTTCGTTTGGTATTTAAAGCATTCCTTCAATTTTTCGGTACAGCGCGGCTACGGCGCTTCGCCCTTGCGCTCGTCCTTGGGGGAGACGCCCATCGTTTTGCGGTATACCTGCGAGAAGTATGAGTAATTGTCGTAGCCGAGCTTGGAGGCGATCACGTTCACCGGCAAAGCGGTGGTTCGCAGCAGGATTCGGGCGGACTGCATTTTCCGGCCGATGATGTATTCCTTCAGGGCGGTGCCCGTCTCGTTTTTAAACATGCGGGAGAGATAGTCCGGATTCAGGAAAAAGTGGGTGGCGATATCGGCGATGCTCAAGGGCTGGTTCATATGGTCCTCCACGTACTTGTTCACCTTTTCCACGATGCGCTTGTCGTGGCCCGCCGGCATGTCGGCGGCGGGAAAGCATGCGGCCAGAGCCTTGACGGCTGTTTTCATCTCCTGCAGGGACTGGGCGCCTGCCCCTTTCTCGAGCAGGCCCACGATTTTGTGCGGATTCAGCGAAAGCGCACGCGCGGCGTTGAGCACCGACTGCTGGAATTGCATCCAAAAGCCGCGCAGCACCTCCTGATTGACGGCGCCGCGCTTCGCGAGGAGATCCAGATAACCGCAGACCTCGTCGCTGGCAGACTCCCCCTGTCCATCCGTGAGCAGGGACTCCCATCGGCGAAGCTGCATGACGTCGAGAAATTTATCGATATACACGCGGTCCAGCCGGCGGGCAGGGCGGAAAATACCGCTTTCCAGCAGGACATTGTTGCGCTTGGCGTCCTGCAAAAGCGAGGAGAGTCCGTCCGTTTTATTCAGCGGGGTGACGGGCGTGGCGTAAAAGGCGAAATCGCAGCTCAGGTGATCGGTGATCGCCTCGTACACCTCGTTTAAGGGCGTCAGCGTGCGGTCGGGGTTTTGAAAGTGCCCGCCCGGCGCGTAGATGAACCATCCCAGCGAGGCGTGGTCGATGGAGAAACTCAGCGCGCCGTACTGCGGCGGCGCGTAAAATTCCGTCATCATGTTGTTCAGGGCATAGACCCAATCGTGTGTGGACCAGATTTCGGCGTGCCAGCGCAGGAGGTGGCCCCAGATGAAGAAGCATTCGCTGTCCTCGAAAAGCTCCTGCCCGAGCTGGCGCAGCACGGACTGCAGCGTGGGGATAGCCAGCGGCTTGCCGTTGACCCAGTCGCTGAACAGGTTTTGAAACAGCCCGGCGGCGTGGTTCTTGGCCACCGCGCCAAACTGCTCGAGCTGTTTTTCGATGCCGCTCGTCTTGGCGCGTGCGATGGCTTTCGAGACGGTGGCCTGAATTTCGTCGTAGCGGGCGGGCTGTAAAATATAGTCGAAGCAGTTGAGCTGTATGGCCTCCTTGGCGTAGAGAAAATCCGCGTGCGAGGTCAGGAACACGCAGATGAAATCCATTCCCCGGTTTCTGGCCCACCGCAGCAGAGAGAGCCCGTTTTCGCCGGGCATCTCGATGTCGCACAGCATGATGTCCACCGGCTCCTGTCTCAAAATCTCCTTGGCCTGCGCGGCGTTGTCCGCCGTTTTGATCGAGGTGATGCCCAGATTATTCCAATCGAGGCCGGAGATCAGGCCGCTCAAAATGCTGATTTGGTCGTCCACCAGAAGTACAGTCAATCTTGTTTGCCTTCTTTCGTTTCGTTTTTCAGGGGCAGGAACAGCTCTACGCTTGCCCTGTCCGAAAGGTTCATAAAGCACAGCGCGGCCTCCTCGCGGTATAAAAGGCGCAGGCGCCGGCGTACGTTGGCGATGCCGATGTGCTTGCTGCTTTTTTTCTCTTCTTCCGGGGTGTTCAGCTGCCGGAGCTGCTCCTCGCTGAAGCCGCCGCCGTTGTCGGTGATCGTGATGTTCAGGTAGCCCTTGTCGTCGCCCTGCAGCGCCGTGCACTGGATGACGATCTCCAGCGGGGAATCGATACGCTTCGAATGTTTGATGGCATTTTCCACGAAGGTCAGAATGCTCAGAGGCGGTACGAGCGCCTTGGAGGCGGCCGTATCCACATCAACCCGCAGCTTCGGCGGCAGCTTGGTGCCGATCTGCTGCAGGCGGATGTAGCTTCCCACCGAATTCAGCTCCGTTTCGAGCGGGATGAGCTGTGAGCCGTCTTTGAAAATGTTGCGGAAGTAGGCCGAAAGATCCAAGGTGAGCGCCTGAATGGGGGCGAACTTCCGCTCGCCCGCAAGGGAATAGATCATGCTCAGGCAGTTGAGGAAAAAATGAGGCCGGATCTGTAATTGCAGGCACTGCATCTGCGTGCGCTGTATTTCCAGCTCCTGTTCATAGGAGTTGATTTTCTGTGCCGAGATGGTGTCCAGCATTGCGTTGACGGTCTCAAACGTCTCGCGCACCTCCTCGATGCGTGAATCTTTCGGCATGCGCTCGTCGGTATGGCCCGCCTGAATGGCCTGCATGGCGCCGGTCATTTTCGTCAGGGGGTCCAAAAGCAGGCGGCGCAGGGCCAGCCAGCACAGGGGAATAGCCAGAAGCAGGCAGGCCGTCACGCAGAGCAGAACGATCTGCACGGGCGTGAGCGTTTGGAGAAACGGCTCTGCCGGGCTCGCGTAGTACACCCGCCCGCCTATGCTGCTGAGAGGGAGGGAGAAAAGCTGGTAATACCGGCCGTCCTCTGCGGAAATGGCGATCCCCTCCGTTTGGGGAAAGACCTGCGCCGAAAAGGGCTGGGGCAGGTAGGGCTCGTTTTCCGGCGTGGTATAGAACACGCGCTCCTGCTCGGAGAGGCCGGGATAGCTCTGCCGCGCCGGGTCGATCAGGGCGGCGAAAACCGTGCCGCGCCGCACATACAGGTAGAGCAGCACCTGCCTGTCGCCGAGGGGCACCTCCTGCCATGTGCCGGGGCGGTCGCCTGCCGCGGCGGCGGATTTCACCGTTTCCCGCAGCACGGAAAGCTCGGACTGCAGGTAATCGCCGCTGTAGATGAGCCGGTTGTAATCGAATGGCTGCGAGTAAATAAAAAAGGCGCTCAACATCTCCTGCGTCTGCAAAAACGCCTCGCATTGATAGCCGATGGCCTGCGATACCAGATAGGCCTCCGTTTTGCTTTTGGCAAAGACGATCTCCTCGAAATTCGTCTGATCGGTGGTGATGGTCGCTGTGAAATACTCCGCTTGGCTCACAGCCTCGTCAAAGGTGTCCCGGTAAAGGGAGAGCGTGTTCTCCCGGGCGGTCTGCAGCACGTCGAGCTGCTGCTTCACCGCATACCAGTCGAACAGCACCACCGCGAAAAACAGCGGAAGCACAATAATGGACAAGGAGAGCAGGGCAAGGCGGCGGATGGACCACGCCGTCCCCGGCTTTTTTCCACGTTCCAAATCGAGGCCCCCTTTGTCACGGTTCACAATATATTACCACCGGGCATCGTATTCTTGTATGTACTGCACGCGATACCCTTTGTGCAAAACTTATAAAAAAGAAATAGGAAAAGCCGTTGTGGTGGCATTATATCATAATGTTTATGGAAAAAGATAGTCGATGTAGGAAAGTTGACAGAAGAAAGTCGGATTTTCAACACTTTCGACCGTCATTATCACTAAAGCCACGCGTTATTGACATTTTTGCACGGATTTTTGATAGAAACTTTCAACGTGATTATATATAATGTAGATAATATACCTTGTAAAAAGGTGAAATGAGAGGAGAAAATTCCATGAAGCACACCATGAAACGGCTGAGCGCGGCTCTGCTCGCCGCCGTGCTGGGGCTCACACTGGGCGCCTGCGGCGGAACCGACATCGATGCCGGAAGCACCGGCACAAGCACCGGGGAGAGCGCCGGCACCTCGAGCACCGGCGGCAGCGACGGAGAAGTCGTCACCCTGAAGGTTTGGGGCTTTACGAACGCCGCGCCGAATACCGAGCAGATCGACGCGGTGGCGGCCGCAGCCAGCGAGATCACCCGTGAGGAGCTCGGCGTGGAGATCGAAATGACCCGCAACTTCGACGCGGAAAAGGCGAACCTCGCCATGGCCTCCGGCGAGGAATGGGACCTGTTCAATATCCACAGTTTCTCCGGCGGCGTTCAGGCGCTGGCGACGAACGGCTATGCCACGCCCCTGAACGATCTGCTGGCCGAGTACGGCAAGGACATTCTTGCGCTGCAGCCCGAGGAGATCCGCGCGGGCTCCATGATTGACGGCGTTTTGTACGCGATACCGAACAATGCGGACAGTGCCCGTGCCGCCGGTTTTGCGATGAACAAGGCGGTGCTCGACGAGCTGGGCATCGATCCCGAGACGATCAAGACATGGGACGATGTCCACGACGTGCTGGTGCAGGTGAAGGAAGCCCGGCCCGACCTGTACCCGCTGGTGCCCTCGTGGTCGAACGGCGGTATGCAGGAGGTCATCCCCTACCACAATTTCGCGGGCGGCGCTGTTCTGGAGGATGTGTTTACCGACAGCACCGAGGTGGTGAACCTGTATGCGACCGACGCCTACAGAGAGTTCTGCGAGCGGATGTACCAGTGGAACCAAGAGGGCCTCATCATGCCGGACGCGACCACCACGACCGACAACATGCTGATGCAGACCGTCGGCTTTGCGGACTACGAGAATATCAAGCCCGGCAAGGAGATCGAGATCAAGAAATCGTGGGGCATCGACGCCGTTCTGATCGAGCTGACGCCGCCCTACATGCAGAACGCGGGCGGCGGCTGGTGCATTCCCGAATCCAGCCAGCACAAGGAGCTCGCCATGCAGCTTTGGAACCTGATGTGGACGAACGAGGAGCTTTCCAACATCCTGATCAACGGCGTGGAGGGCACGCACTGGGAGTGGAAGGACGACAGCCATGAGGTGATTGTCGCACCCGAGGGCATCGACACAACCGGCTCCTCCGGCTATGAATCTCTGGATTGGGCGTGGCCGAACTGCCGCATCACCGCGGTTTGGGACGGCGGCGACCCCGACCAGTGGGACAAGCTCCAGACATTCTGCGACGAAGCCCGCATCAGCCCTGCGAACGGCTTTGTCTTTGATACAACGCCCGTGATGAACGAGGTCACGGCCTGCAACAACGTGGTCACGAAGTATAACGTCGGCCTGCGCTGGGGCGAGCTGGATCCCGACGAGACGATCCCTGCCTTTAACGCAGAGCTCGAGGCCTCCGGCATCAACGCCATCATCGAGGAGTGCCAGTCTCAGCTGGATGCTTATCTTGCATCTAAATAACGGATCTTTCAGAGGAAGCGGGCCGGGAGTTTCCCACGGCCCGCTTCTTTCTGAAAATTTTTGCGAGGAGGAACCGCCGCATGGCCCCAAAATTTAAAAAACTCGCCCGCTTCTGGCCCTTGTACCTGATGCTGCTGCCCGGCACCGCGTACCTTGTCATCAACAATTACATTCCGATGACGGGTATCGTGGTGGCTTTCAAGCAGTATAACCTGCGGGACGGCTTGTATTTCAGCCCGAATGTCGGGCTCAAGAACTTCGAGTTCCTTTTTAAAACGAACGACGCCTGGCTGATCACGCGCAACACCATTTTGTACAACCTCGTGTTCATCGTGCTCGGCGTTGTGCTGGCGATCACCGTCGCGATCATTTTGAACGAGATCCGCATCGACGCCGCGAAGCAGGCCTACCAGACGGTGATCCTGATCCCGCACCTGATTTCCATGGTTGTGGTGAGCTATCTGGCCTTTGCCTTTTTGAGCGACGGCAACGGTTTTTTGAATAAATCGGTTCTGCCGCTTCTCGGCATGGAGCCCGTAAGCTGGTACAACGCGCCGCAGTATTGGCCGTTCATTCTGGTTCTCATCAATGTTTGGAAGGGCGTCGGTTACAGCTGCATCTTGTACTATGCGACGATCTGCGGCATCGACCACAGTCTGTACGAGGCCGCGGTGGTAGACGGCGCCAACCGCTGGCAGCAGATTTGGAACATCACGCTGCCGTGCCTGAAATCCACCATCATCATTTTGACGCTGATGAATATCGGCAACATTTTCCGCACCGATTTCGGCCTGTTCTATCAGGTGCCGATGAATTCCGGCCCTTTGCAGAACGTGACGAGCACCATCGATACATACGTGTACCGCGGCCTGATGCAGACGAACAACATCGGCATGTCCTCGGCGGCCGGCGTATATCAGTCCGTCGTCGGCTTTGTCCTTGTGATTTCCGCGAATCTCATTGTCCGCAGGCTGGATAAATCCAGCGCGCTGTTCTGAGGAAGGGGGAGAAACCATGGTAGAAAAAAACAAAGGCTTTCAGGTATTCGCCCATGCGGTGATGATCTTCATCTCGGCTTGCAGCGTTGCGCCCTTTATTTTGCTGCTGTCCTCCTCACTGACGGATGACGCGGCGCTTTCGGTTTACGGGTATTCTTTTTTCCCGCCGGAATTCAGCACTGAAGCGTACAGCTACCTGTTCACGAGCTCCTCGGCGATTGTAAACGCCTACGGCATCTCCGCCGCCGTCACGATCTGCGGTACGCTCTGCAACCTGATTTTGACGACGCTGTATGCGTACCCGCTTTCCAGAAAAGACCTGCCCGGACGGAACTTCTTCGCGTTCTTCCTGTTCTTCACGATGCTGTTTTCCGGCGGCCTCGTGCCCTCCTACATCATGTGGACGCAGACCTTCCATATCCGAAACAGCATTTTCGCGCTGTTGGTGCCCAATCTGCTGATGGGCGCGTTCAACGTCATTATGATGCGCACGTATTTCACCGCGAATATTCCCGATGCCGTGATCGAGGCGGCGCGCATCGACGGTGCCAGCGAGTTCCGCATTCTGGCGGGCATCGTAATTCCAATGGCGGCGCCGATTCTCGCGACGCTCTGCCTGCTGGTCGGTCTGGCCTACTGGAACGACTGGCAGAACGGCCTTTATTACCTAACGGACAACAAGCTGTTCAGCATTCAGGTGCTGCTGCAAAACATCCAGCGAAGTCTCGACGCGCTGAAGCAGAGCGCACAGGCCGGCGGCAGTGTGAACGTCAGCACGGCAGATCTGCCCTCAAATTCCGTGCGCATGGCAATCACGGTCATGGGCGTGCTGCCGATCATGATCGTCTATCCGTTTTTGCAGCGGTTCTTTGTAAAGGGCATTGCCATCGGCGCCGTGAAGGGCTGAGGCGGTGTACCGCGCTTTCCGTAAAACGGGCGGCGGTGCGTTTCGGCGTGGTGCCGTCCGCTTTCGATTCCTACCCAAAATAAAGGAGGCGTTGTGATGCAGATTCCAACCCTATCGGTCACCGAGAATAAGGCGACCTTGCTTTCGGACGGCAAGCCGTTTCTGGTGCTTGCCGGTGAAGCCCACAATTCGAGCAGTTCCAGCCTCGAATACATGCGGGAGAGCGTGTGGCCCTATCTGCGGCCCATGCACCTGAATACGCTCGTCGTCGCGGTCACGTGGGAGCTTTTGGAGCCCGCGCCCGGCCGGTTCGACTTTTCCCTGCCGGACGGGCTGATCCGGCAGGCCGAGGCGGAGGGGGTGAAGCTGGTTTTTCTGTGGTTCGGCCTGTGGAAAAACGGCATGAGCACCTATGTGCCCGAATGGGTCAAGCAGGACCGCAAAACCTATTTCGCCATGCGAAACCGCAGCGGGAAGCCTGTAAATGCGGTCTCGCCGCTGTGTGGGGCCGGTGTTGAGCGCGACGCGGCCGCCTTTGCGGCGCTGATGGCGCACCTGCGAGACTTCGACGTGAACCGCACGGTGCTGATGGTGCAGGTGGAAAATGAGATGGGGCTTCTGGGCGACTGCCGCGATTTCAGCCCAGCCGCCGAACAGGCGTATGCCGCGGCGCTGCCCGATGACGCAGCGGATTTCTGCGGGGCGCGCGGCACATGGGACGAAGTGTTCGGCAGCGAAGCGCCGGAGCTTTTTATGACGTACCACTACGCGAAAGCCACACAGCAGATCGCCGCGGCCGGCAAAGCGGCCTATCCCATTCCGCTCTATGTCAACGCGTGGCTGGAGCAGCATCCATGGACGCCGGGCACGTATCCGGTCGGCGGCCCCATCGCCCGCCATATGGACTGGTGGAAGAAATTTGCGCCTGCCGTCGATTTCCTGTCTCCGGACATCTACCTGCCGGATTTTGAGACTGTCTGCCGGGAATACGCGGCGCCGGGCAACCCGCTGTTCATTCCCGAGGCGCGTCCCTCGCAGGACTCCGCCTCGAACGTATTCGCCGCCATCGGAAAATTCGGCGCGCTGGGCTTCTCGCCCTTTGCGATCGAGACCGTCGGCCGGGAGGGCGTGCCTCCCGATCCGTCGCTTCTGGGCGGGCTGAACATCATGGCGGAGGCGTTCAACCACTACCGCGCCGGGGAGTATCTCGCCCAGAGCTACGCGCTGCTCGGCGGGATGGCGGAGCTGCTCTGCAAGTACCGCTGCACGCCGCACATGACGGGCTTTACTCGCGGAAAGGACCAAGCGGGCACGCTGGTCCAATTTGAAAAATACGATTTCTGCATCGATTATATGATGAATTCGGCTGAATCTCCGAAGGGCGGCGGCCTCATTATCGAGCTTTCCGAGGATGAGTTCCTGCTCTGCGGGCTGAACTACCGCGTGACGCCGCAGCCGAAGAACGACGACCCGAGCCATGTGGACTACATTTCAATCACCGAGGGGCGCTATGAAAACAACGAATGGATCCCCGGCCGCCGGCTGAACGGCGACGAGCTCCGCATCCTGTTCCGTGAAAAGCCGTCCGTCCTGCACTGCCGCCTGATGCGCTTCCGGTGACGGCTCCGAGATGCCGCCGCACGCGGTGGGGGGGCATCTGTGTTAGGAGACACAAGGAGAGAAGCGGCAGAAAGCGCTTATTCCATACACGGTTGGAATTAGCAGTGGACAAAAAACCTGTTGTGCGTGATAATACTTATAGAGAATGTACGATGCAGGCCCTTTGCGCCAACGTCTGTGCATGCAATTTTTGGAGGTGACGCCATGCAATACTACTGCAATCCGCTGAATGTTCCGTATCACTACCAGTTTTTGAAGGACCGCCGCGCGGCGGACGGCGCGAAGTTCGTCAACCGCGAGGCCGCCGACCCCTCGGTGGTGCTCTTTCAGGGAAAATACTATCTTTTCGCCTCGATGAACGGCTCCGTCTGGGTGTCGGAGGATCTCGCCCGCTGGGAGAGCCGCCGGCTGCCCGAAAACCTGCCCATCTACGACTATGCCCCGGATGTCCGCGTCGTCGGCGGCTGGCTGTATTTCTCCGCCTCCAAGCGGGGGGAGATCTGCAATTTCTACCGCACGAAGGACCCCGTCAACGGCCCTTATGAGGAGATCATCGGCACGTTCGATTTCTGGGATCCCAACCTGTTTCTGGACGACGATGGCCGCCTGTACTTCTACTGGGGCTGCTCCAATGTCACCCCGCTCTGGGGCGTGGAGCTGGACCGGGAGACGATGAAGCCCAAAACCGAGCGCATCGAGCTGATTTCAGGCGATCCTTTCCACAAGGGGTACGAGCGGTTCGGCGAGGACAACTCTGAGCAGCCGAAAACGGAGGCGGAGGTCGAGGCGCTGTTCACGGCCTTTCTGAAGGAAAAAAGTCTTGCGGCGGATGACATTCCGGCCTCGTACCGGAAGATGCTGCGCGGGATGTTCTCCGGCATGCCCTTTATCGAGGGCGCGTGGATGACGAAGCACGGCGGCCGGTACTACCTGCAATACGCCTGTCCCGGCACGGAATTCAACGTTTATGCCGACGGCGTTTATGTGTCGGAAAGCCCGCTCGGGCCGTTCGCCCCGGCAGAGAACAACCCGTTTTCCATGAAGCCCGGCGGCTTTATGCGCGGGGCGGGCCACGGTTCCACCGTGGAGGACAAGAACGGCGCGTGGTGGCATGCGGCGACGATGCAGATCAGCATGAACCATTCCTTTGAGCGCCGCGTCGGCCTGTGGCGCGCCGGGTTTGACCGGGACGGCGAGCTGTTCTGCAACCAGCGCTACGGCGATTGGCCGGTCAGTATGGAGCGCCTAATGGCGGACCCGTGGGCGGAGCCGGAGTGGTATCTGCTCAGCTATGGAAAAAGCACGGCAGCCTCCTCCTGTGCGCCGGGCATGGATTCCGCCCGCGCGGCGGACGAAAACGCGCAGACGTGGTGGAAGGCCGGCAGCGCCGAATCCGGCGCGTGGCTTTCGCTCGATCTGGGCGAGGTGATGGACGTCCGCGCCGTGCAGATCAACTTTGCCGACGACAGGGAAAGCGGCATCGCTTGGCCGCCGCAGGCTGAGGCAGCCGCAGAGCGCTGGATCGACCTCGAGCAGCAGGCCACCCGGTGGCTGCTCGAGGGCTCCGCCGACGGCGAAACGTGGATGACCGTGGAGGATAAACGTGATGCGGACACCGATTTGAGCCACGACCTTGTCGTGCGGGAAAACGGCATCAGGCTCCGGCATCTGCGCCTCACGGTATTCGCGGTGCCCTACGGCGCGGCGCCCTGCGTCTCCGGCCTGCGCGTCTTTGGCAGGGGAAACGGGGAGAGGCCGCAGGCGGCAAGGGCCGCGGCGAAGCGCATAGGCCCCATGGATTTCACCGTATCGGTTCCGCGCGTGCCCGGCGCCGCCGGCTTCAACGTGCTTTGGGGCCACCGGCCGGACAAGCTCTACCACAGCTACATGCTGATGGGCGACAGCGTTTCGGAAAAACGGATCGGCGCGCTGGTGGCGGGCCAGACGTATTACTTCCGCGTGGACGCATTCAATGAGAACGGCATCACGGCGGGCGAGGTCGAGCGGCTCGGCGGGTAAAAGCGCCGCGCATTTTCCCACCGGAAAATTTCAACAGCCCGGCAAGAAGACGGCCGGAGCATCCCCGCGGATGTTCCGGCCGCTTTCTGCGGTTTTTGGGGCGCTTTTGAGCCGCCCCATGCCGTACGGAAAACAGAAAGCGCCGCACTGCCGGTCTGCAAATCGGCGGTGCGGCGCTTTGTATCGATAAAAGGGCCGATGCAGTTTCTTTCTGCACCGGCCCTTGTTTCGGTTTTTTCGTAAAGGATATGGGATTTATGCGGGACAGCGCCCACGTGCCCGGTCAGATCTCGTCGATCACCAGCGTGGAAAGCGTCCGCGCCGGGAAGGAGACGCGGATGACCTTGCCGCGGATGCGCAGCGCATACGCGCGGTCCTCATTCTCCTTGTTGAGCGCGACAACGGCGAGCGAGCCGTCGGGGTTCACGGCGGCGGTGATCTCCGCGTGGTCGTCACACCGGCTGAAGCCGGCGCGCTTTGCGCCCGGCTGGATGTAGCGGGAGAAATGGCCGACGTAGTCGAAGATCAGGTCGGTGCGGAAGGTGCCGTCGTCGTTGACGATCATGCCGGCGGCAAAGCCGAAGTCCACGTGCCGCGGGCCGCCGTCCTTATCCACGCAGAAGTTCCAGTCGAACCACGTCTCCATGCCGGCGTTCAGATTGCCGATGATGTCGTGCGCGTAGTTCACCGCGTCGTCCTGCTCGACGGTTTCCGGCGTTTTATCCGTGCCAAAGCCGGCAAAGCCGACGCGGCCGGGCTGGTGCAGGGGGCAGCACTCGGAGAACATCATTTTCAGTCCGGGGTACTGTTCCGCCGTCATTTTCACGGCCTCAAAGTGGTCGCCGGAATACCAGTGGAAAGCGACGCCCTCGATCATCTCGCGGGTAGTGTCGTCCAGCATGTCGCGGGTCCACTCGAAAACGCGCTCCTTGTTGTGATCCCAGATGTACAGGCCGATTTTCCCGATGAGTCCGGCCGCTTTCATGGCGGGGTACAGGTGGTCGCGCAGGAAAATCTTCTGATCCTGCGCCGTCCAGACGCAGCTGTCCCAGTTGGTCGCGGCGATCGATTCATTTTGCAGCGTCATCATCGTGACGGGGACGCCCTCATTCAGATAGGCTTCGGCCAGCTTGACGAGGTATCTGGCCCAGTCGCTGTAATGCTCGGGCTTAAGGCTGCCGCCGTTGCAGCGCTGCGGCTTGGTGTAGTCTACCTTGTCGGGCATGCCGGGCAGCGCGCCGTACACCTTTTTCTCGTTCTTCGGCGGTGCGGGCGGGGTTTTCCACTGCCAGGGCGGGGACCACGGGCTGAGCAGAACGGAGACCGGCCGCTTGCACAGGGCGAGCGCCTCTTTCAATGCGGGCAGAATGTACTTGAAGTTGCGGGTCATGTCAAAGGTCTTGAATTCCGGGTCCGCGATGGGGTCGGCCACAGCCTGATACTCCTCGAGCGAGTAATCGCAGCTGTCCAGCGGCACGCGGATCAAAGCGAGGTTGTTGCCCTTTTCGGTAAAGAGCAGCTCCATCGCCTTCTTGTGGTTTTCCGGGGTGAGCGTGGAGAGCAGGTAGGCGCTCGTGTCCGTCATGGCGCCGCCGAAGCCCGTTATGGTTTGGTAGGTGATTTCCGGATACAGGTTGATGACGCCGGATTCCAGATGGCGTGGCTCGTCGGCCTCCAGCGTGACGGGCAGATCCCTTTCCACGGGATAACCGATGCCGTTTGCGGCAAAGGTGGTGATCTGTCTGCATTTCATGGTGATGCTCATTCCTTCCTTTTGATTTTCCGGCCGTGCGGGGGAGCAACTCCTGCGCGGCTGCTGCGTTTTTTACAGAAATAGTATACCATATAGAGGTGAATTTGTCAAAAAGAATGATTGCGGACGCGCTAGGGCAAGGCCATGCGGGAAGGACGCGCCGGCGGGCCGGCTTCGAACCTTTAGGGTGCTTTGGCGGCGCGGCGCACAGCGGGGGCCAAACGGCTCCGCTCTCCGAAATGCGGGCGGTTTTTCTTTACAATGCGTCTGGCCGTTGTTATAATGAAGAAAAAGGAGGGGGAACGGTGGAGCAGGGACAGATCGTAAAGGGGTATCGGAACGACGATGCGCTGCGCGGCAGCTTTGACCGTCTTGCGCGGCGGACCTTTGATCTCGCGTTTGAGGACTGGTATCAAAACGGCTTTTGGGGCGATGATTATATCCCGTATTCGGTCGTGATCGACGGCGCGGTCGCGGCGAACGTCTCAGTGAACCGAACGGACTTCGTCCTCGGCGGCGAGACAAAGCGCTTTATCCAGCTTGGCACCGTGATGACGGACGAGCGGTACCGGAACCGTGGGCTGATCCGCCGCCTGATGGCGGAGATCGACCGGGATTTTGCGGGGCGGGCGGACGGCGTCTACCTGTTTGCCAACGACAGCGTGCTGAATTTTTACCCGAAATTCGGATTTCGCCTTCCGAAGCCGTCTGAAAACCGGCAATGAGACGCAACAACGTGGTCTTCCCGCAACCGGAAGGTCCGAGTATTGTAACAAACTCTCCCTTTTTCACGTTCAGAGTCACATCATCCAATGCTGTTTTCTCGCCAAAATACTTCGAGACATGGCTCACCTCAATGATGGATTTATCTTCTTGCATATTCATACTAAAGTTTGGGTTGCAAAGGTACACATTTCTGCGGTTTTCACCTACGTGTTAATCTAATATAACAGTGTTTTTCGGTGGCCGAGAGAAAAATAATCTATCTTTGCATAAATATTTATTCACTAATCTTACAAAAGCATGAAAAAGTTTACTTATTTAGTTATTGCAACGGCCGCGTTGGGCATGGTAGCTTGTACCGGTGGAAACAAAGCCGGATACGTTGTCACAGGTACAGTAGAAGGTGCAAGTGACGGTGACACCGTCTATCTTCAGGAAGCCAATGGCAGAAATCTGGTCAAACTCGATACAGCCGTTATCACAAAAGGAACTTTTACCTTTGAAGGTACACAAGATTCTGTTGTCAGCCGTTATATCACTTGTGAAGTGGACGGAGAACCTTTAATGATTGACTTCTTCCTCGAAAACGGAAAGATTAACGTTGCCTTAACCAAAGACAATGATTCTGCTACCGGTACTGCAAACAATGATGCATATCAAATTGTCAGAGCTCAAATCAACGACATCAGCAAAAAAATGAATGCTATCTACCAATCAATGGGTGACAGTTCTTTGAGTGATGAACAGAAAGAAGCCAAGCAAAAAGAGGGTGCCCAACTGGAAGAACAATATGATAAAGCCATCAAAGAAGGCGTACAAAACAATATCACTAACCCGGTCGGCGTATTCTTGTTCAAACAGACCTTCTACAACAACTCTACTGCTGAAAACGAAGCATTACTGCAACAAATTCCGGCTAACTTCCAGAACGATGAAACAATTGTAAAAATCAAAGAACTGACCGACAAGCAGAAAAAAACTGCCGTAGGTACTAAGTTTGTTGACTTCGAAATGCAGACTCCTGACGGAAAAAGTGTGAAATTGTCCGATTACGTAGGTAAGGGTAAAGTGGTATTAGTTGATTTCTGGGCAAGCTGGTGCGGCCCTTGTCGTCGTGAAATGCCAAACTTGGTGGAAGCTTATGCTAAATTCAAAGGCAAAAACTTCGAAATCGTAGGTGTATCTCTCGATCAGGATGGTGCTGCATGGAAAGAAGCAATCAAGAAGCTAGACATGACTTGGCCGCAAATGTCCGACCTGAAATTCTGGCAAAGTGAAGGTGCACAGCTTTATGCTGTAAACAGCATTCCTCACACTGTATTGATCGATGGTAGCGGTAAGATTATTGCTCGCGGTCTGCACGGAGAAGAACTTCAAGCTAAAATTGCAGAAGCTGTTAAATAACAGATCCAAAGAAAGGCTTTTCCAAAGGCCTTGAAATTTATACAAGACTGTCTCAAATAGAAAATGAGACAGTCTTTTTTATTTGCGAGACTTTACGCCTCACTCTCCAAACAGATAAAAAATTCAGCCCCTGTCATTCTCAAAGAATACAGGGGCTGAATGTATGTATGAAAGTGAGGGAAATATACTCCCCTACTTTTACTCAAGCAATTAGATAAACCAACGTACGTAGCAGAAGTCCTGACGGTGTGGAAGTTCCGGATTCTTCGGGAACATACGGTAAGACACCTTGAAACTACCTGCATTTGACAAGCTGTGTTTAACCTGGAATGTATACAAGTCGCCTTCTTTCTTGACTACACTGAACGGTTCTACAGAATAAACATGTTGTTTTCCGTCTGCAGTTGTGTAAGTAGTAACCAATTCAAGTCCCACTGCATCATTCAAGCCTTTTTCATCGATAACGTAAGTAATAGTATATTCTTTTCCGCTTTCGATATCACCATTCTTCAGCTCTTCTACCTTGTCACAAGATACGATTTCAATAGAATCCCATTTAGCAACCACATCTTCTTTCCAAGCTGCGATTTCTTTTGCTTTTGCATTATCGTTAGCAGCCAAAGTCTGGAAACGTTTTGCCAGTTTGCAATAGAACTTGCTATAGTAATCATCCAACTGACGCTTCATGGTATAATGAGGAGCAATCTGTGCGATAGAATTCTTCACCACTTTGATCCAGCCTTCAGAATATCCCTTCTTATTACGTGCATAATACAACGGAAGGATTTCAGTTTCAAGAATACTGTAAATAGTAGCAGCATCCAGCTGATCCTGATGTTCCTGATTCTGGTAAGTACGTTTTTCAGTCAACGCCCAACCTG
>URQJ01000002.1 GCA_900549945.1 uncultured Oscillospiraceae bacterium | reverse complement strand
TGTGTCGGCACGGCCTGCACGATCAGCGACCGCCGCTTCGGCGTGCCGGCGCTCGGCACGATGGCCCACAGCTGGGTACAGCTTTTTGACAGCGAATATGAGGCGTTCAAGGCCTATGCGGCAGAGTATCCGCAGAACTGCACACTGCTCGTCGATACCTACAACGTGCTTAAATCCGGCGTGCCGAATGCGATCCGCGTTTTCAACGAGGTGCTGGTGCCGCAGGGCTACCGTCCGGCGGGCATCCGCATCGACAGCGGCGACATCACCTATCTTTCCCGCAAGGCAAGAAAAATGCTGGACGACGCGGGCTTTGAGGACTGCAAGATCTGCGCCTCGAATTCCCTCGACGAATACATCATCCGCGACATGCTCGTGCAGGGCGCAAAGGTTGACTCCTTCGGCGTTGGCGAGCGCCTGATCACCTCCTCGAGCGAGCCGGTTTTCGGCGGCGTTTACAAGCTCGCGGCGGTCGAGCGGGAGGACGGCACGCTGATTCCGAAGATCAAGATCAGCGAGAACGTCACGAAGATCACGACGCCGTGCTTCAAGGAGGTCTGGCGCATTTTCGACCGCGAGACTGACAAGGCGATCGCGGACGTAATCACGCTGAACGACGAGGTCATCGACGACGAAAAGCCGTACACCATTTTTGACCCGAACCACACGTGGAAGCGCAAGACGGTGGAGAATTTCCGCGCGGTGCGGCTGCGCACCCAGCTCTTTAAAAACGGCGAATGCCTCTACCAGCCGCGCGCGCTCAGCGCGGTCCGCGCGCATTGTCTCGCGCAGGTCGACACGCTGTGGGAGGAGGTCACGCGCTTTGAGAATCCACACAGCTATTATGTGGATCTCTCTCAGAAGCTCTGGGATGAAAAGAACCGCTTGCTCTCCCAGAACGAATACTAATTTGATATTTTGCGAGTAAGCCGGACAGCCGCGGGTGCATGCCGAAAGGCCGCATCTGAGGAAAGTCCGAGCTCCACAGGGCGAGAATAACGGCTAACGGCCGCCGGGGGCGACCCCAGGGAAAGTGCAACAGAGAGATACCGCCCGCTTCTGCGGGTAAGGGTGGAAAGGTGCGGTAAGAGCGCACCGGCGCGCAGGAGACTGCGCGGCCATGTAAACCCTATTCGGAGCAACACCGTGGAGAAACACAGGCGCCGGCCCGGCGCGTTTCGAGGAGGTGGCTTGAGCTGCATGGCAACATGCAGTCGAGAAAGATGGTTGTCCAAGACAGAACTCGGCTTATAGGCTTAGTCGCAAACTATAACGGCAGCGTCGTTTCGGCGCCGCCGTTTTTTATTTCGACGGACACAAAATGCCGTGCAGGCATAGGATGAAATACACGCGGCAGGGCATATACTGTTTTTGTACAAGCCGCACTGTATAAAGAAACGGCTTCCATTTTGAGCTTGAGGCTTGACAGCGGAAGAAACTGTGTGCTATAATCAACTCGGTTAGATAAAGCTAACTGGATTGATTTACAGAATTTTTTCTTTGCGAAACGGCATAATAGGCATGAGGCCTTGGCGCCTCTATCGCACGGTATGAAAGAGAGGAACAGGTGAGGCAAATGCAAACCGTATCCTATGGGCTGGCCGCCGCGGCGGTCACCGCCGGGGTTCTGGCGTTCTGCATCGGTGTAAAGGTGTTCTGCCGAAAACTGATCCGCCGTGAAGCGATCCGGAGGCATCGCGCAGGCGATTCCCGAGAGTGACCGACGACGTGCTTTACACCGTCCATTACAGGTCCGCTTTGAAATTCAGACGGCAAACAAGTGAAAAACAGCTCGATGCGCGCAAATTGCCGTCGAGCTGTTTTCGCTGATAAACTGGCCTTAAAAGACATTTTACCTTTTTTCGTTGCCGGGTCAATGCGGCCCGAGCGAAGGCTTACAGGATATTTTCCAGCGTGACGCGCTCGGTCTTTAAAATATGCTCCGTAACGGTCTGCACCAGCCGGCATTCCGAGCGCGCAAGAGATATTTCATCCTGCTCGATGTAATAGGGCAGAATTGCGAATACGCTTTCAAGCGGGTCAAGGTGCGCGTGCTGGAGGAAAAGGCAGAGCTGCCCGTGGATTGACTCCCATTCCGCGAGAAAATCCTCGCTGATTTCCAGCGCCCGCTCCTTTTCACCGTCGGCCAGCAAGGTGTCGATTTCCGCCATAACGCCTGCGATCCGCTCGGTCTGCCGTTCCGTCACGACACGGCCGAACACGCAGATGCCGAGCACAACGGCGGCCAGCACGGCCGCGGCGGCAATCCTCTTCATGCAGAAGCCTCCTTTTCAGAACCTTTTCCCTTTTTCACAAGCGTGTATTTCCCGGTATCGTTGACGGTGAGGATAAAGACCTCATCCAGAGCGGTCTTTTCCTTTTTCAGCGTTTTTTCCACCCAGTCGCCGTCCTTGCCGAAAAGCCGGAGAGAGGCGTCGGAGAGCTGTCCGTCGCTCACGACGACAACCTCCAGCCCGCCGTCCTGCGGCTCGATACCGGCGTCCACAGGGCGCAGGTAATCGACGGCGGCCTTTTTCACGACGCTCAGCGTGCCGTTTGTCTCCACGATGGCATACGCGATGTCGCCGAGGGCAAACACGTCCTTCTGGCGAAGCTGCTCGAAAAGATCCTCGATACTCAGCCGAAGCTCACGCATGTTCTCCTGAAGGATCTGCCCGTCCCGTATAATGACGACCGGCTTGCCGCAGATCGCACGGCGCACTTTGCTGCTTTTCAGCATGACGTAGGAGAGAAAGACCTCGAGCGCGATCAGGACGAAAATCGGGATGATCCCGCTGAAAAGCGGCTGGCCGCTGTCCTGCATCGGGATGACGGCGAGATCGGAAATCAGCATGGTGACGACAAGCTCGCTCGTTTGCAGCTGGCTGATCTGCCGCTTGCCCATGATGCGGACAGCAGCGATGATGGCGAGATAAAGAATGATTGTACGCACGAGAGAGATAAACATTTTCCGCATTCCTTTCCCGGAGGATTCAGGCGTATTATGCGCGAAACCATGTATAAAATACAGTTTTGCGCAAATTCTACCGGTAGGAACGCCGCCGTGCAAGGCACGCGGCAGAAAGGAATGTGGGTTCCTATGGTAAACATCTCCGAACAGCTTTCGGAAAACACAGATTATATACAGGGGCTTTTTAAGAACGCGATGGATTTTATCCTGCGTGAATTTAAGATCGACGGCATTTCCGCTGCGCTGCTCGCGATCGAAGGACTCGTCAATAAACAGCAGATCATGCTGGGTGTTCTGAACCCGATCATGCGTGCCGCGGTTTTGCAGACAGATGGTAAGGCGAAAATGACTTATATCCAGCACAATGTGCTCGGCGCCGTAGACCAAATTGAACTGCATACAGTGGACGACATTGTCTCGCGGCTGATGAATGGCTTTTCCATTCTGCTTGTGGACGGATGCAGCTACGGGCTTGCTTTCGGCACGCAGGGCTTTGAAAAGCGCAGCGTCAGCGAGCCGGACAGCGAAGTCATGCAGCGCGGTTCACGCGAGGGATTTGTCGAAACGTACATCATCAATATGTCTATGGTCCGCCGGCGCATGAAAACGCCGGCACTCAAATTCGAGCCGATCGTGATCGGTGAGGAAAGCCGTACGCCGGCCGCGCTCTGCTATCTCGATACAATCGTAGATCCCGATATTTTGGCCGAAGTGAAAAAGCGGCTCAAAAGCTGCAACCTTAAAGACGTGCTGGCAGCCGGATACCTGACGAGCTATCTCGAGCGCCCCTCGATTTTCGAGAGCGTCGGCCTGACGGAACGGCCGGACACACTGTGCGGAAAACTGCACGAGGGCCGGATCGGCATCCTGATTGACGGCACGCCGACGGCGGTCTACGTGCCGTATTTGTTTGTGGAAAACTTTCAGACTGTGGATGACTACACCAACCGCCCGTTTTACGCCACCTTTATCCGCTGGCTGAAATACATCGCTTTTTTTCTCGCGATCTTTCTGCCCGGGATCTATGTCGGCGTTGCGACACACAATCCGGAGCTCCTCCCGGAAACGCTGCTGCTCAAGGTCGCAGAGGCGGAGAGTCAGACGCCGTTCCCGGTCATGCTCGAGGCGATCTTGCTCTACTTCATGTACGAACTGATGCGCGAGGCCGGCCTGCGCGTGCCAAAATCGCTGAGCGGCTCCGTCAGCATCGTCGGCGGCCTTGTAATCGGCGAAACGGCGGTTTCGGCCGGTCTTGTCAGCGCGCCCTCGCTCGTCGTCATTGCGATGACGGTGATCACGGGCTATGTAATCCCGAAGCTCTACGAGCAGATGGCGGTTCTGCGGCTTGTTTTTATTGTCGTCGGCGGTATCTGGGGCGTGTGGGGCATTTTGGTCGGCCTGACCTTCATTATCTTCAACCTCTGTGGAAAAAGCAGCTTTAAGGTGCCCTTTATGGCGCCGGTCGCGCCGTTCCGCTTACACGCCATGCGCGACGTCGCGATCCGTGCGGGCTGGAAACGGCTCGCGGCCAAAAATAATCCGGTGCAGAACATGCCGGGCGCAGGGAAGGGGGAAAAGCGGTTTTGAAGCCAACGACAAAGATCAGCGCGTTTCAATTCTACTTTATGCTGTTTCTTTCCCGCGTCATCATCAGCATAACGATCAATTCCCAGACGCTCGGCGAAAAGAATTTTCTCGACAATATTTTTTCCTCATTGCTGCTGTTTGTGGGGCTGTTCATTTTCGTGCTGCCGCTTTTTTCCTTGAATAAGCGCTATCCGGATTTGTCGCTGCCCGCGATTGCCGAGGAGCGGATGGGCGGCTTCGGTTTTGGGGTTTCCGCCGTATACGGCGTTTATTTTTTCATCATGAACACCTTTAGCCTCTCGATGTTTCTGGCGCTGCTTTTGAATACGCTGGACCCGGCGGCCTCCAAGTGGTCGATCGCGATCATTTTGACCGGGATCGCACTGTACGGCGCGGTAAAGGGAATCGAGACGATCTCCCGCGCTTCGATCTGCATTTTCGTGCTTTTCATCCTCGGCATGGGGGCGATCTTCATCGCGCTCGCGCCGAATGTCACGCTCCGGTATATGGAGCCGCTTTTTTACGACGGATTCGACGATGTGCTGCGCGGCTTTTTCGTTTTTACGGCGCGCTGTACGTCGCTTGCGGAATTTGCGGTGCTGATGCCGTTTGTGCAGGGGCGGAAAAGGCTGGGCTTTGCCGTGTGCAGCGGCGGCGTTACGGCGTTCCTCTCTATTTTGCTGTTCTTCATCGTTTCCTGTCTCGGCGAATACGCGTACTTGCAGATCTTTCCGGCTTATACGCTTGCCGCCATGTCGGAGATCGCCGGCATCCAGCGGCTTGATGCCCTTTTCATCGGGCTGTGTATGATGACGCTTGTGATCCGCATTGCCTGCGGACTGTTCGCCGTCTCCGAGTGCATTTCCCGCATCGTGAAGCCGCGCGTGCGCACCGCAGTGCTATCCGCTTTGTCCGCCGTGAGCGTTCTGTTCGCGCTCTGGGTCACGGAGGACGCGCGCCGGGCCGGCATGCTGTTTAAAACCGAGTATCTGCTGCCGCTTACGGTGCTGACCGGCGCGGTGCTGCCGGCCGCCGTCTGGGCAGTCGATCATTTCAAGAAGGAGCGAAAGCCAAGATGAAAAAATATGTGACTGTGCTTCTTGCCGCGCTGCTTCTCGCCGTCTCCTCTGCCGGCTGTGCGCCGGAGCTTTACGAGCGCGCGCTGATCAGCGCCGTCGGCGTGGACAAGACCGAAGCCGGGTGCCGCGTCACAGTACGCGCCGCGCTCCCCGCAGACGACGGGCAGGAAATCAGCCTTTCCGGGGAGGGGCGCACCGTGCCGGAAGCCTTGAATGAAATTGCGCGCACAACCGGGCAGCAGCCGCTTTATTCCCACAACACGCTCGTGGTTTTCGGCATGGACTGCGCCAAAAGCGGGCTTGCGGCCTACCTCGATTTTTTCATCCGACACTATGATTCACGCCCCACGGTCAAGGTGTTCCTCTCGGAAACGACTGCGGAGGACATCCTGCGCGTCGACGTCGAGGATGAAGCGCCGCGCGCCGCCGAAATCGCGGAGCTCACAAAAGGCGCCGTCTACAGCGGGCTTTCGGCAGACGTCAATCTGATCGGTCTGATCAACGGAACTTATGGGGAGGGTGCCTCCGCCGTTGTTCCGGTACTCCGCCGAAGCGACAGCATTGAGCCGGCCGGAACAGCGCTTCTGCGCGGGCTGACTTTGCAGGGTGCGCTTTCTCCCGCGGCGGTTCAGGGACTTCTGCTCCTGCAAGGCGCGCTCGAGGCCGGGCAGTTCGTCGTTTCCGACCCCGAGTGCGGCGCGGTGACGCTCACGGTCAGCGCGTCGGACTGCCGTGTGCGGTTTACCGGAACAGAAGAATCCCCTCGATTTGCGGTTTCCGTTCAAATCGAGGGGGAGATCAGTGCGATTTCCGTCGGCAAGCATCAAATCGAAAACGATGCGTTCCCGCGGCTCGAAAGAGCATTTGCGGAGCAGGCGGTCGCCGCCGTAGAGGCGTATTTGTCCGGCTCGGTGTATGAAAGCGGCTGCGACGCCGCGGGCTTCGGCGGCGCGGTGCTCCGGGATGCGCCTGAGGTCTGGCGCAGGGTTTCGGAGAATTGGCCTGCGCTTCTGCCAAACGCCGTGTTTGACGTAGAGGCGCAGGCTTCCATCGAGCGCGTCGAGGAGGAGGATACGCCGTACTTGTAAGCGGTTTCTATCCGCATCAAAGGTCGATTTTGACTTTATAGCGGTTCAGCCAGAGGTTGATTTGGAGCAGATAGGCACTTAGCTGCGCTTCAGCGGCCTGTACGCCGAACCACGGCCGGTCGGACTTTTCCCGTAAAAGCCTGCGCGCGGCATCTGCGGAGATCAAACGGTGAATCGGCTGCTCTGGGTCGCGCAGTACATCGGTCAGCCTTTCCCGGACCGCCCGTGTATACTGCGGAGAGCACGCGGCGGAAACAGCGGCACCCTGATTGCGCTCTCCGCCGAAAACTTCATCCGGCAAAAGCCCGCGGCAGGCGTCGTAAAACAGCCCGTTTATTCTGCCCTGCGGCGCCCGGATATCGCGCGGCGCATTGAAAAGGTACTCGATCAGCCGGTAGTCCGTGTACGGTGTGCGTACTTCTAAGCCGCTGTACATGCTGTACCGGTCGAGGCATTCGAGCTGTGCCCCCATAAACCCATACAGACTCAAAAAAGAATTTTCGCGAAAACGCCGGTTTTCCGCCGATTCGCCGCGCAGCACCGGTGCGGCGTCGGTCATTTCACAGCGGCGCTCCCGCACGTAATCCTCGACCTGTAGGTCGGCGGCGAGCTCCGGCCGCAGGAGGCCCGCGAGAAGCAAAGGCGCCGACGACCACGGAAACAGGCCCGCCGGATGTCTTTTGAACAGCCACGGCCAGCCCGCGAAGGCTGCATCGGCGCCTATGCCGCACAGAGCCGCGGCATGCCGCTTTCGGATTTCTCGGAAAAGGCAGAGGGCAGAACCGTCGAGTCCGGCCATACCGGGCAGATCCCGCGCGATAACTGCGTCAGTCAGCGTATCCGCCATGCGTTCCGCATCGAAATGCAAAGTGTGCTGCCGGATGCCGGGCAATGCTTCGGCCGCGGGCGGTGTATCGTCATATGCCGGGGCATACGCATCGAGCGGCAAACCACCACCGGCGGTTTGCCGCATTGCCGCAAGCGCGGCGATTGCGGCGGAAGCGGTGCCGCCGGAAAAGGCGGCGGCCAGCGGCACGGCGCCGTCAAGCTGACGCGACACAATGTCCTCGAGCAAGGCGCGTACACGCTGTACGGTGGCGTCGTAATTCTCCGTATACGGGTGCGCCTCCAGCTTGAAATACGGCCGCGGCGAAAAGCCCTCGCGGCTGAAAACCGCGGTATGGCCGGGAAGCAGCTCCTTGATGTTTTTATACACGCCGCATCCGGGCGTGCGCGCCGGTCCGATGCCGAAGATCTCACAGATTCCGGTGCGGCCCAGCCGTGGACGCACACCCGGATATTCAAACAGGGCCTTGATTTCCGAGGCGAAAACGAGCCGGCCGCCCGAGAATGTGTAAAAGAGCGGTTTTGCGCCGAAACGGTCTCGGCACAGCAGGAGGCTTTCCCTCTGCACGTCATCCACGGCAAAGGCAAAGACGCCGTTCATTCTTTCCGCACAGGCCGGGCCGAAGCACAGGTAGCTTTTGAGTGCGATCTCCGCGTCGCAGTGCGTTTCAAGGCTGCAGCCGCGCGACGAAAGGGCGGTCCGCAGCTCATCTGCATTGCAGAGCTCGCCGTCCCACACGATCGTGGCCGTGCGGCCGTTTTCCGTACAGGTCATCGGCTGCGCGCCATACTCGGCGCCCGGCACAGAGCGCTGTACATGCGCGACCGCACAGCGTGACGAAACGTGCGCGCCGCGGCCGTCGGGGCCGCGGTGCGAGAGCCGCTGGGCCATACGCCGCGCAAGCGCCATCCACAGGTATTTTTCATCGGTCAGGGATTCCTCAGCATCAAAAAAGCCGGCAAAGCCGCTCATTAAAATCATCCTTCCGTTTTGGGGAAAACGGGAAATCCTTATGTATCGCGGCAAAAAAACGCGCATAAAACGATCCCCGTTCCTTTCAGAATAGATCATTCTATGCGCGGTCAAATGCGTTTATGCTTCGGATTTGCTCTGCTTCTTCGATTTTTCAGCGCTCTTTCTCTCCTTGCTGCCGGATTCCGCATCCTCCGAGAGCGCCATCAGGATGCGTTCGGAAACGGCGCGCCGGGCGTTGGCCTCCGCTGCAAGCCGAAGCGCCAGTGCGCGCAGCTGCGTTTCATCCGTCTCGTCCTGTAATAAAGCCGCCGTTTCGTGCAGCGCGCTGTCCTGTGCGGCGGCAAAGGCCGCGTAAAGCTGTTCGGCAGTTTCGCCGCCGGAAAACAGCACCGAAATATCCTGAATTGAGAGCACCTGCTTGAGCAGGCTCGTCATCATCAGCTTGACGAGGTGCTCGCGCATGTATTTCTTGTGCACCGGGTGCTCCACAACACCGTTTTTTACATAATTGTTGACCATGCTGCTCGTCAAAAGGCTCTGCTTTTCATCGCGCTCAAACAGCGCGAGCGCCTCGCCCGTAACCATCGTGACCTGATCCATGTAAAGCGGGATACCGGGAAGCTGCTCCCATGCCGGCAGCGCATAGCCTTCTGCCGCCGCAGCCCATGCGGCCATTCCTGTTTTCTTGTCTCCCATTTTCGATACAGCTCCTTTTCGTTTTCATAAACAGTATACGTCATTTTAAAAGGTATTTCAAGATTTTTATGTGTTCGATTGCTATTTGCGGCGGATTATTGTAAAATAGAAAGCGAACGAAACAGAAAGGCAGTTTTCACCTTATGGATAAATCTGAAATTCTCGCGCTTCGCCGCGCGGTGCTCGAAAAAGAATTCTCCCGCATGAACGACCGGCAGCGGCAGGCTGTCTTTTCGATCGGCGGGCCGCTGCTGATCCTTGCCGGAGCCGGAAGCGGAAAGACGACTGTGCTGATCAACCGCATTGCGAACATCCTGCGCTACGGAAACGCTTACAACAGCACGTTCATTCAGGACGAGCTGGACGAGGAAGATCTCGCGGCGTGCCGCGCCTATCTCGACGGCGGCGAACCGCTGCCCGAGGAGACACGCCGTCACCTGAGCGTTTCGGCCTGCTTGCCGTGGAAAATCATGGCGATCACCTTTACAAATAAGGCGGCGGGGGAGCTCAAGGACCGTCTTTGCGCGATGCTCGGCGCCGAGGGCAACGACATCTGGGCGTCTACCTTTCACTCGACCTGCGCGCGTATTCTGCGCCGGGACGGCGAGCGCCTCGGCTATTCCTCGCACTTTACAATCTACGACACCGACGACCAGCGCCGACTGATGAAAAATATCCTGAAGGAGCTGGACGTTTCTGAGAAAAACATGCCGCCCAAGGCTGTGCTGAACGAGATCTCCCGTGCGAAGGATTCTCTTATCACGCCGGAGGAGTATGTAAAAACGGCGGGCGATGATTTCCGCATGAAGATCGTCTCCCGCGCCTATAAGATCTACCAGCAGCGCCTGCGCGACGCGGACGCGATGGATTTCGACGACCTGATCTGCAAGACCGTGGAGCTGTTCCGCACCTGTCCGGACGTGCTCGAATACTACCAGAACCGGTTTAAGTATTTGATGGTAGACGAATATCAGGATACGAACCACGCGCAGTACACCTTCGTGCGCCTGCTCGCGGAAAAGCACCAGAACCTCTGTGTGGTCGGCGACGACGACCAGAGCATCTACAAGTTCCGCGGCGCGACGATCGAGAATATCCTGAGCTTCGAAAACACGTTCCAGAACGCGCAGGTCATCCGCTTGGAGCAGAACTACCGCTCAACGCAGAACATTTTGGATGCCGCAAACGCCGTCATCGAGAACAACACGGAGCGCAAGGGCAAAACGCTTTGGACGCAGAACGGAAGCGGCGCGGAAATCCACCTGCATACGGCCGAAAACGAAATGGACGAGGCCGAGCGCATCGCGAAGATCATTCTGGACGGCGTAGCGGCCGGGCGCAGATTTTCGGACTACGCGGTTTTGTACCGCATGAATTCGCAGTCGATGATGTTCGAGCGCAATTTCGCAAAATCCGGCATTCCGCACCGCATCATCGGCGGCACGCGCTTCTATGAGCGCCGCGAGATCCGCGAGATGATCGCCTACCTCAGCGTGATCAGCAACCCGAGCGACGAAATGCGCCTGCGCCGGATCATTAACACGCCGAAGCGCGGCATCGGCGACCGTTCGGTGGAAATCGCCGCACAGATCGGCCAGCAGACGGGCGAGACGCTGTTCGAGGTTGTCTTGCACGCCGACGAATACCCGGCGCTCTCGCGCCCATCTAAAAAAATGAAGCTCTTCGGCGCACAGCTCCGCGGGCTGATCGAGCTGAACGAAGACCCGGAGGTCTCGATCGGCGAGCTGTACGACGAGATGGTCGAGCGTATCGGCTACATCGAATTTCTCAAAACCGACGACCCGGAAAGTGCGGAGGACCGCGAGGGCAACGTGCACGAACTTGCCTCGAACATCCGCCGCTACGAGGAGGAGAACCCTGAAAGCACGCTGGCGGATTTCCTCGAGGAGGTCTCGCTGATCACGGACATCGACAACTATGACAACGAGGCCGATTCCGTCGTGCTGATGACGATCCACTCGGCGAAGGGGCTCGAATTTCCCGTGGTTTTCCTGCCGGGCATGGAGGAGAACATTTTCCCGGGCATGGCGAGCATCTACAATCCGTCCGAAGTAGAGGAGGAGCGCCGCCTCGCCTACGTCGCCATCACGCGCGCCAAGGAGGAGCTCTACATATTCAACGCTGAATCGCGCATGATTTTTGGTATGACGAGCCGCAACCGGCTCTCGCGGTTTGCGGAGGAGATTCCGGAATCGCTCGTCGAACACACGCGCTCGCGCGAGTACAGCGTGCGCCCGACCGTGATGCCGAGTTTCTCCGGCGCAAAGCCCTTCGGCGCGCCGAAGTCGGCCTCTGTCGCCGAGGCCGGCGGCTTTACGCCGAAGCCGCGGGTCACACCGGCGCCGGCTGGTACATACCGCGTCGGCGACACGGTTTTCCACAAGGCGTTCGGCATCGGTATCATCGTTTCTGCAACGCCAATGGCCAACGACACGCTGCTGGAGGTCGCTTTCGACAAGGTGGGTACGAAGAAGCTCTTTGCGAATTTTGCCCGCCTGACAAAGGCATGATCCGCGGCGGAAAACAAACCCTATAAAAGCCCGGCGGCGCGGACAGTCCTATCCGCAAAACAACCGCCGCTCCGGAAGCTGTAAGGCACAGTGCCGAAGACACGATCCCGCAGGGAAAAACAGGTATAGAATGATGGAAGATGACAAACACGAAACAAAGAAAAATTTCACAGTACGCTATCTGACAACCGACGACCTCGAGCAGTACGATACGCTTCTGCGGTACTCCTTTCAGGTGACGGAGCAGGATCTGTTCGACACGGGCTGGCGCAGCGACGAAATGCAGCAGTCAAAGTTCCCGGTGCTGGAGCGCGCCGACGTACTCGGCTGCTTCGACGGCGATTACCTCGTATCGCAGGTTGCCGTGTACCCGCTGCGGGCTAATATTTACGGCGTTTTCTATCCCATCGGCTTCGTGACGAGCGTCTGCACCTACCCGGAATACACCGGAAACGGCATCATGAAGCGCTTGATGTACCAGAGCCTCGTGCACATGCGCGAGCGCCGGCAGCCCTTTGCCATGCTGTTCCCGTACTCCATCCCGCTCTACCGAAAGCTGGGGTGGGAAATCATTTCCGACAAGATCACCTACACGGTAAAGGACCGGCAGATGCCCTCTAATGCGGAGGCGCCGGGCTTTGTGCGCCGCGTCGATTGGGACAACGAAGATTTTATGCGCCTGCACGAGCGCTTCGCGAGCGTCACGCACGGCTGTCTGTTCCGGAACAGTCTGGCGTGGGAAGAATACTGGCGCTGGGATAAGGACGACACGGTCGTCGCGATTTACTACGACGTGCAGAATACGCCGAGCGGCTATATGGTGTACCTCATCAAAGACGACATCATGTACATCAAGGAGATGATCTACCTGAACCGCGAGGCGCAGGAGGGTCTGTGGGAGTACATCCGCGCGCACGATTCAATGATCGACGAGGTGCACGGCAACTCCTATTACAACGAGCCGATCGCCTTCGACATGGACGACGGCGACATCCGCGAGATGATCCGTCCGTATATCATGGGCCGCATCGTCGACGTCGAGCAGTTCCTGCTTTTGTACCGGTGCGATCCGCGCGAAAAGGGCGTTTGCTTCGCACTGGAAATCACAGATAGCTTTCTGCCGTGGAATAACCGCACAGTCAGCGTCCGTTTCGAAAAGGGGCGGTGCAGCCTCACGGAGGAAACAGCGCAGTACCGCGTCGGGCTTTCCATTTCCACGCTCTCCACACTGCTGCTCGGCTATAAGACGGCGGCAAAGCTGTATCGCTTGGGGCGCATCGACGCCGACGAGGCCGCCGTCGCCCGCCTCGACAACGCTCTCCTGCACGAGGCGCCGTATATTTCGGACTATATCTGACCGGATCAGCACTTGGCGGCGCACACAAAGCGGAGGTCTGGCGTACAGCGCTGCCGGATACCGGTGCGGAAATCATGCGCAGGCAATCCGGCCGTCTGTGCCAAGATATAAACAGGAAGCCGCGCGCCCACAATCGGACGCACGGCTTTTGCTTTTTATGTCGGGGTTACTTTTTGCGCAGGTTTACTTATTGCAGCCGCATCCGCAGTTGCAGTCGCCGGCCTTCGGCGGGAAGAATTCGTCGGTCGGGAAATCGATCTTGCGGAAGAGCTCGCAGGGGTTGTCGCTCGAGGTGACGCATTCTTTCTCCGGCACACAGAAATCGAATGCCGGAATCAGCATCTGCACATTGCGCACGATCTGCACGATCGTAAAGAGGCCGATCGTGACGTACACGGTGTTTTTCTGCGGTGCGGTATCGAATGCGCCGCCGTAGCGGTTTGCGATACAGTCCGGAATCACGCAGCAGGGCTCGCAGCCGCAAGTGCACGAGCCGCGGTCGCAGAGCTTTGCGGAAAGCGCAACCGGTCTTGCAACCTGCACAGTCGCCTTCGGAAGCATGCGGCTGCACTGCAGCTCGCAGCCCTCGCAGGAATCCTCGCTCGAGAACATCTTGACGTTGCCCTCACTGCCGAACAGGATGACCTTTTTGTTGAAAATCGCAATGCCGTTGACGCGCTCGCTGCCGATGATGGAGCCGCCGTAGAGGTCGAGCGAAACATCGAAGAAGAACGTCAGGTCGATGGAATAGTAGCCGCGGTTAAAGGGGATCGGCTGCATGTCGATGTACACGGAGATCACATCGACATAGCGCACGCGCACATTGGCGGCGCTGTCCACCAGCGGCTGCACCGCTGTGGGGAACAACACACGCATATCCTCAAGGCAGTCTTTATCGCTGCATGAATCATATATGCGCATGGCGTCGATGCAGACGGCTTCCTTGAGCGCGGGCTGTTTGTTATCGGCGCAGGAAGCGAATTCATTTTCAGCCATTTGATAAACCTCCTTCATGGTTTCTCACTGTCATTTTACGGTATTCGCCGTTTCTTGTGCCTGTCCCATCTTTCATGTTTCTTAATTACAGGGAAAGCTGCAAATTTTGGGTTGTATATTTGTCCGCTCTTTGTTATAATAGGGAAGAATGTATAGAATAAGGACAGAGGAAAATGGCACTGATTGTTATTGAAGGGCTTGACGGCAGCGGAAAGGCCACACAGGCCGGGCGCCTGCTCGCCTATGCAGAAAAGCGCGGCGGCGCGCATAAGATCACCTTTCCCGACTACGATTCGCCTTCTTCGTCGCTCGTCAAAATGTATCTGGCCGGCGCGTTCGGCAGCGATGCAGAGGCTGTAAACGCCTACGCGGCGAGCGCCTTTTACGCGGTCGACCGCTTTGCGAGCTTTCAGATCAAATGGAAATCCGATTATCAGGCGGGGAAAGCCATCATTGCTGACCGCTACGTGACGTCCAACATCGTGTATCAGCTCAGCAAGCTGCCGCGCGCTGAATGGGACGGCTATATGGCGTGGCTCGAGGATTTCGAATACGTGAAGCTCGGCCTGCCGCGGCCCGACCGCGTGCTCTATCTGGACGTTCCGCCGGAGATCTCACAGGCGCTCATGCTCAAGCGCTACGTCGGCGACGCCTCTAAAAAGGACATCCACGAGCGGGACTTCGACTACCTGCGCCACTGCCGCGATTGTGCGCTGTACGCTGCCGGAAAGCTGGGCTGGACGGTTTTGAGCTGTGCCGCAAACGGGGCGCTGCGCACGGAAGAGGACATACACAACGAAATACTTTTAAAATTGGAGGATCTGCTATGATCTATGTTTTTCTTGCAAACGGCTTTGAGGAAATTGAAGCGCTCGCACCGGTCGATATTCTGCGCCGCGCGGAGCTGGAGGTCAAAACAGTCGGCGTCGGCGGCAAAACGATCACAGGGTCACACGGCATCACTGTCACGGCCGACATAGAGGAGAAGGACGTCACGACCGACGACATGGAGATGATGATTTTGCCCGGCGGCATGCCCGGCACGCTGAACCTCGAGAAATCGCCGATCGTCACAGCCTGCGCGAAATACTGCGCGGGCAACGGCGTATATCTCGCCGCTATCTGCGCGGCGCCGAGCATTCTCGGCCATCTCGGCCTGCTCGAGGGCAGGGAGGCTATCTGTTTCCCGGGCTTCGAGGGCGAGCTGAAGGGCGCAAAAATTTCCGAAAAGCATGTTTGTGTGGACGGCAGCGTGATCACCGCGAAGGGGATGGGCGTTGCCACACAGTTTGGTCTGACGCTCGCGGGTCTGATCGCCGGCGAGGACGCCGCAGAGAAGATTCACGCAGCGATCCAGTGTGCCGACTGATCGCGGAAAAGGCTGCGCTGCGCCGAAAAATGCGCGCAATGCGCAATGCCTGCACGAACCGTGCGGCATGCGACGAGCGGCTTCTATCCAACATACTGGCGCTTCAGGCATACAAAAGCGCTGAAAGCGTACTCTGCTACGTCTCATTTGGCAGTGAAGCCGGCACCTGCGGCTTGCTGCGGCAGGCGCTGGCAGATGGAAAAAATGTATTTGTGCCGCGCTGTCTGCCGGGCAGCCGCCGGATGGAATTTTATCGTATTGACACGTTGGATTCGCTCGAGCCCGGTACTTTTGGCATTTTAGAGCCGCCCGCGCTTTCGGAACGCCGTTTCGCACAATCTGACAAGGCGATTTGCTTTGTACCGGGGCTTGCCTTTACACGGCACGGAGGCCGGCTGGGCTGGGGAAAAGGCTATTACGATACATTCTTAAGTGAAATGCCGGTCTGTACTATCGGCCTCTGCTATGATTTCCAGATTTTGGAGGATTTGCCTGCGGATGCGCACGATGAGCCGGTTTCTTGCATCTGTACGGATAAAAGCCTTTACACCTGTACTTTGAGTCAACAGACAGAACGAAAGGATGGTTTAAAATATGAGCGATCACGATGAAAACCGCTACGAACCGCGCGAGCGCACGGGCGAAAATGGCGCGCCGGACGGCAGGCATTTTCAGGTAAAGCTTACCGAGGAGCAGCTCAGCGCGGCGCCGGTTCAGGCGGAATTAAACGGCGATACCGGAGAAATCGCGCCGCGCGCTACAGAGCGCAGCACGGCGCGCAGCGAACAGGTGCGCCGTAAGGAAGCGCGGGCACATAAAAAGCGCAACAAGGTCAAGGCCAGAAAGAACCGGCGCATCTTCACGCTGACATGGCTCGCCATGGTCCTCCTAGTGTCCCTGATGATCGCTTCCTACCTGATCGGAGGCTCCAATGACTTTCTCGCTGTCGACCGTATGGAATCGACCGTGACCGTTACGGTTCCGAAGGATGTCACGGCGGACGAGCTCGCCGATATCCTCTACAAGAGCCATGCGATCGAGAAGCCGGAGTTTTTTTCGCTGTACTGTAAGCTCACGACGGATATGGACTATTTTTCGGAGGGCTCCTACGACGTGGCGACGAACCTCGACTACGAGGCTTTGATCAACGAATTGCAGGGCGGGCCGGATCTCGGCGAGGAGCTCGAGGGTATCACCTTCCCGGAGGGCCTCACGATTGAGCGCATGGCCGAAATTCTCGAGGAAAACGGACTGCACACGAAGGACGAGATCCTCGAGGCGTGCAATTCCATTGATTTCAGCGATTATGATTTCATCTCGGCGATCTCAAACGGAGACGAGAAATACTACAAGCTCGAGGGTTATCTGTTCCCCGACACGTACAATTTCTTTGAGAACGAATCGGTAGAGGTGACGCTGCGCCGCTTCCTCGACAACTTTGAGAACCGCATTCAGGACCTTAAGGCCGATATTCAGGCCAGCGGCTACACCATGGACGAGATCATCACGCTGGCGTCGATCATTCAGGCCGAGGCCGCAAATACGGATGACATGTATATGGTTTCCGCTATCCTGCACAATCGTCTGGAAAACGGTGAATCCCATGACATTTTCTCGCTGGACTGCGACTCGACGCTGTATTACCCCTACACCGCCGACACGGTGCCGGAGGATTATGTCAGCCGCTACTCCACCTACCTCAACAACGGCGGTGTGAGCGGTCTGCCGGCCGGTGCGATTTGCAGCCCGGGTCTCGACGCCATCGACGCTGCGATTCACCCGAGCGAGGAGGGCAGCGATTACTATTACTTCTGTCACGATGCGGACGGAACCCCATACTATGCGGCGACGGCCGAGGAGCATGAAAACAACCTCTATGAGGCAGGGCTTCTCTGAGCTGCGCGTTAAAGCCGTTCATTAAAATTTTCGTGCCTTTTCAGCGCTGCGGCCTGAAAGGGCACGTTTTCCGTCCGTTTATTTTTGGCCTTGTGCCGTCAGAAAATATGTAAGGGGATAGGGATTCAGTATGGATCAGAACCGAAAGCCGGAACTTCTTTCTCCGGCAGGCGATCTCGAGCGCCTTCAGACTGCGCTCGATTACGGCGCGGACGCTGTTTATCTTGCGGGAAAGGCCTTCGGGATGCGCTCCGCACCGTCTAATTTTACAAACGAAGAGCTTCGGGAGGGCGTGCGGCTCGTGCATGCCAAAGGCGCAAGGGTATACGTGACCTGCAACACGCTGCCGCGCAGCGCAGAGCTTGCCGCACTGCCGGATCTTCTCACCTTCTGTGAAGAAATCGGCGTCGACGCATTTATCATCACCGATCTCGGCGTCCTCGCGATGGCGAAGCGGTATGCGCCGAAGGTCGCCGTACATATCTCCACACAGGCGGGCATCGTGAATTTCGAGGCCGCCCGGGCTTTCTACGACCTCGGCGCCGAGCGGGTCGTGCTGGCCCGCGAGCTCTCCTTTTGCGAAATTGCAGAGATTCGCGCCAAGACGCCGGCGGCGCTCGAAATCGAGGCATTCGTCCACGGCGCCATGTGCGTCTCCTTTTCCGGCCGGTGCCTGCTTTCAAACTACCTGACCGGCCGCGACGCCAACCGCGGCGACTGCGCGCAGCCCTGCCGCTGGGATTACTATCTGGTCGAGCGCACGCGCCCGGAGCAGCCTTTTGTTCTGCGGCAGGAGGACAAGACCTCCTACGTTCTGAACGCAAAGGACATGTGCATGATCGAGCATATACCGGAGCTGATCCGCTGCGGCATATCGAGCTTTAAGATCGAGGGCCGCGCGAAGTCGGCCTATTACGTGGCCTGCATCACAAATGCGTACCGGCACGCTGTCGACGCTGTTCTGGAAGGCAGACCGCTTCCGCCGTGGGTCATTGCAGAGACCGACAAAATCAGCCACCGCGTTTACAGCACGGGCTTTTACAGCGGAAATGAGCCGGGTCAGACGCCGGAGAGCGGCGGCTACATCCGAAACTGGGACATCGCCGCCGTCTGTATCGGAGAGGAGCACGGCCTCGTCCAGCTTTCCCAGCGCAACCGCTTTTTCCGCGGCGAGACGGTCAGTGTGCTGGAGCCCGGCACAGAGCCGTATGCGGTGACGCTCGACACACTGTACAATGAGGCGATGGAGCCGATCGAATCCGCACCGCATGCAACCATGACCGTTTATCTCAAAACGGTCAGGAAAATTAAGCCGGGGGCTTTTCTCCGCGTCCGCCGCGGATGATTTTAAGGCGTCGATACGCACATTGCACAGCATGGCAAAGCCTGTATTAAAATTAAGAACTGCATTGCATAACACCTCTTAGACCGGGCCATACTCGGCATGGAGGTGTTTTTCTATGTCTATCCGCCGAATGATAACGGCCTATGCTTTCATTATGTTTTTTGTCGTGATCGCAATTCTCGGCACCGCATCCGCGTCGCTTGGCGGCGGCATGTATACGGAGGTGGTCGGCAGGCAGAGCACCTACACGCTGTCCGTCGCAACGGCGCGTGGCACAATCTACGACCGGAACGGCAAGCCGCTGACCAATGCGGAGGAAAAGTACATTGCGGCTGTTGTGCCGAATGTGGAATCTGTCTCCCGCCTGAATGCAGCGGCCGGCCGTGAAAGGCGGGAGGAGCTCCGCGTCGCGCTCGAAAACGGCAAGCCGTTTCTGATCGAGGTAAATACGCCGGTCCATGCGGACGGCATCGAGACCTTCCGGGTTTATAACCGCTACGCAGAGCACCAGCCTGCCGCAAATATCATCGGCTACCTCGAAAACGGAGAGACCGGCGCCGACGGCATCGAAAAGAGCTTTGATTCCATGCTTGCGGCGAGCAATGGGACAATCGACGTCACGTTCACGATCGACGCGCTCGGCAATGCGATCTCCGGCGCAGAGCTCCTCGTCGACAACACCTATCAGATCGCGGACGGCGGCGTCGTGCTGACCCTTGACCGGGATATACAGCTCGCGCTGGAAAAGGCGTGCGCATCCATCGAGAAGGGGGCAGCCGTCGTGCTGGACTGCAAGACCGGAGATATTCTCGCGTGCGCGAGCTTCCCGGCTGTCGACCCCAACAATCTGGATGCATGCCTCGAGGATGCGGACGCTCCCTTTCTGAACAGGGCCCTCAGCGCTTACGCACCCGGTTCGGTTTTCAAGCTCTTTGTGGCGGCCGCGGCTCTGGAGGCCGGCGCGGACTACCGCGAAAGCTACGAATGCACGGGAAGCATCGAGGTGGACGGCATGGAATTCGCCTGTTACGACGGGAAAGCACATGGGGAGGTCAATATGCACACGGCGCTGCGCAAATCGTGCAACGGCTATTTTGTCGAGCTGATGGAAAAGCTCGAGCCGGACCGCGTGCTCCGCATGGTTCACTCCCTTGGATTTGAAAACCCGCTTTCGCTGGCACCGGGGCTGTCCTGTACGGCCGGGACGCTCTCCTCGGCGCAGACGCTGCAAAACGCGCGGGCCAGAGCAAATTTCTCCTTCGGGCAGGGGGAAACCACCGTGTCGCCCGTACAGCTTGCCGCGGCTGTCAACGCGATCGCGGCCGGCGGCATCTATACGCCCCCGCGGCTGGTTTACGGCACAGCCGATGCGAACCTAGAAATTGAAAAAGAAGATTTGAACGAGGGCTATAAGGTCATGGAGCCCACAACCGCCAACCGCCTGCGCGCGTACATGGAAAGCACGGCGCGCTACGGAACGGGAATCAGCGGCGCGCCGCAGAACTGTACGTCCGGCATCAAGACCGGCACCGCGCAGACCGGCGTTTATGCGGAAAGCGGCGATGAAATCCTGAATTACTGGTACGCCGGCTATATCTGCGACAGCGACGATGCGCCGGCCTATACCATCGTTATTTTAGAGGAGACGGCCGGTGAAAGCCACACGGCCGTCGCATTTCAAAAAACAGGCGAGGCGCTCGTCGATTTTATTTGACAAGCGCCTAAAAAAGCATTATACTATAGTTGAAAAAGCGAGAGGGTATTCCGCTCCTTTTTCCATGTTACATGTTTTATAAAAGCGATACAGGCACAGAGCAGATATGCGCGGCGCTCCGAACAGAGAAGGGATCCATGGCTGGAAGATCCCCGGCAGGCAAAACGCATGAGCCGGCTCGAGCAGTGTGCCGCGCGGCGAGGAGCCGTGCCGTTTTCCGCGTTAAGGAGAGCAAAAGAGAGAGGCCGGCGGCGACGCTGCGCATCTAATTTGGGTGGTACCACGGAAGCCTTCCGTCCCATTGCGGACGGAGGCTTTTTATTTTTTTGCAGGAGCAAGGGAGAAATGGATATGGATTTAGACTATTGCCTTTCCGAGCTGAAGGCGCTTCTTTCGATCGACTCGCCCTCCGGCTTTACAGACAGAGCGGCAGAGCATCTGATGCAGGCGCTGGAGACGCTCGGCTATCAGCCGAAAAAGACGCGCAAGGGCGGCGTGCTCTGCTGCCTCGGCGGCGAGGGAGACGGCCTGCTTTTAATGGCGCATGTCGATACGCTCGGCGGCATCGTCTCGAGCATCAAGCCGAACGGCCGGCTGCAGATCTCGCCGGTCGGCGGCCTGCGCGCGGAGAACTGCGAGGCGGAAAACTGCCGGGTATACTCGCGCTTTTCCGGTACATATACGGGTACGCTGCAAATTGCGAACGCCTCTGTGCACGTGAACGACGACTACGCCGGTGCAAAGCGCACGTTCCGCGACTCGGAGATCGTGCTCGACGAGAATGTCCGCACCGCGGAGGCCGTCCGCGCGCTCGGCATCGAGGCCGGCGACTTTGTCTGCTTTGACCCGCGCACGACGATCACCGAAAGCGGTTATATCAAGAGCCGCTTTCTCGACGATAAGCTCAGCGCGGCTATTCTGCTCGCCTACGCCAAGCTGCTGCGCGACGAGAAAAAGACGCCGAAGCGCAAAATCTACGTGCATTTCACAGTTTACGAGGAGGTCGGGCACGGCGCCGCCGCCTCTGTGCCGGATGACGTCACCGAGGTGCTCAGTGTAGACATGGGCTGCGTCGGCGACGGCGTGACCTGCACCGAGCATGAGGTTTCAATCTGCGCCAAGGATTCCGGCGGCCCGTACGACTACGGCGTCACAACGGCGCTCGTGCAGGCGGCGCTGAAGGCGGGCGCAAAGTATGCCGTCGACGTTTACCCGCACTACGGCTCAGACGCCGAGGCCTCGCTCAGCGCCGGCTACGACGTGCGCCACGGGCTGATCGGCGCGGGCGTCTACGCCTCGCACGGCTACGAGCGCGCGCATATCGACGGCGTGCAGAATACACTTAAACTTCTCACAGCGTATACGCTGTAAAATCTTAAAGGAATGGTGAAACACAATGCAGTGGACAGGTTTAAACGAGCTCAGAGAAAAATATCTCTCTTTCTTTGAGTCCAAGGGACATCTTCGTCTGCCGAGCTTCCCGCTGGTTCCGAAGGACGACAACAGCCTCCTTCTGATCAACTCCGGCATGGCCCCGATGAAGAAGTATTTCACCGGCGAGGTCACGCCGCCGAGAAAGCGCGTGACGACATGTCAGAAATGCATCCGCACGCCGGATATTGAGCGCGTGGGCATCACGGCTCGCCACGGCACGTATTTTGAGATGCTCGGCAACTTTTCGTTCGGCGACTACTTTAAGCGCGAGGCGACGGCCTGGGCATGGGAGTTCTTCACCGAGGTTCTCGAGATGCCGAAAGAGCTGCTCTACGTCTCGATCTATGAGGACGACGACGAGGCGTTTGAGATCTGGACCAAACAGAACGGCGTAGATCCGTCGCACATGGTGCGGCTCGGCAAGGAGGATAATTTCTGGGAGCATGGCTCCGGCCCCTGCGGTCCGTGCTCGGAGATCTATTTCGACCGCGGCGAAAAGTACGGCTGCGGCAAGCCGACCTGCGGCGTGGGCTGCGACTGCGACCGCTTCGTCGAGGTGTGGAACCTCGTTTTCACACAGTTTGAGAACGACGGCCACAACAACTACACGCCGCTCGACCACCCGAACATCGACACCGGCATGGGCCTCGAGCGCCTCGCCTGCGTCATGCAGGGCGTGGATAATCTGTTCCTCGTCGACACCGTGCAGAATATCATGAGGCACATTTCGCGGATCGCCGGCGTCGAATACGGTGCAGGCGAAAAGAGCGATATTTCGCTGCGCGTCATCACAGACCACATCCGCAGCACCTCGTTTATGATCAGCGACGGCGTCATGCCCTCCAACGAAGGCCGCGGCTACGTGCTGCGCCGCCTGCTGCGCCGCGCGGCGCGCCACGGCAGACTCCTCGGCATCAACCGCCCGTTCCTTTCGGAGGTTGTGGACACGGTCATTCAGGAAAACGAAAAAGCCTATCCGGAACTGCGCGAAAAAGGCGCGATGATCAAGAAGGTCATTTCCTTTGAGGAGGAGAGTTTCTACAAGACAATCGACAAGGGGTTCGCGCTGCTCAACGGCATTCTGGATCGGACCGACGCCACGATCCTTTCCGGCGAGGACGCATTTTTGCTCAGCGATACGTTCGGCTTCCCGATCGATCTGACAAAGGAGATCCTTGCGGAAAAGGGTATGGCGGTCGACGAAGAGCGTTTCCGCGCGCTGGTGCTCAAGCAGCGTGAGACTGCGCGTGCCAGCCGGAAAAATGCCGGTGCCGACGCTTGGGCGGGCGATGCCGACGTACTGGAAGGCCTTGAAAAAACCGCGTTTGCCGGTTACACAAAGCTGAGCACGGAGACAGCAGTCACCGCGCTTGTCAAAGACGGCGCCCGTGCAGAAAGCGCGGAGGCCGGAGACGAGATCGTGCTCACGCTGGCAGAAACGCCGTTCTACGCGGAAAGCGGCGGACAGATCGGCGACAGCGGCGTGATCCGAACAGATTCCTGCACAATCCGTGTGCTGGATACCACAAAAAATGCCTCTGGCGTTTACGTGCATAAGGCCGTTGTAGAGGAAGGCTTCGTGCGCGAGGGCGATGCCGCAGAGGCTTCTGTCGATGCCGAACGGCGCTTCGCGATCATGCGCAACCACACGGCGGCGCATCTGCTGCAAGCGGCACTGCGCACCGTACTCGGCGACCATGTCGAGCAAGCGGGCCAGCTCGTCAATGAACAGGCCGTGCGCTTTGACTTCACGCATTTCTCGGCGCTGACCGACGAGGAGCTGCTCGCCGTGGAGAGGCTCGTCAACGAAAAAATTCTCGAGAACATCCCGGTGGAATGCCGCGAGATGCCGATCGAAGAGGCGAAGAAGCTCGGCGCAATGGCGCTGTTCGGAGAGAAGTACGGCGACGTCGTCCGCGTTGTCTCCGCCGGCGATTTCTCCAGAGAGTTCTGCGGCGGCACGCATATGGATTCCACCGCGAAGCTCGGACTTTTCAAGATCGTGAGCGAGTCCTCCGTTGCAGCCGGTGTACGCCGTATCGAGGGCGTGACGGGTACGAATGTACTCTCGATGATCTATGCGACGAACCGCATGCTGAAAGATACCGCGCTTGCAATGAAGGTCATGAATTTCGCCGACCTGCCGATCCGCGCCAGCGTGCTTTTGCAGGAGATCAAGGAAAAAGACAAGGAAATCGATTCCCTGCGCGCGCGCATCGCGACGATGGATCTCGGCACAATCCTCGATAACGCGGTCGAGGTCAAGGGCGTCAAAATTGCGACGGCCATGCTTTCCGGCACCGGCAGCGATACGCTGCGCACAATGTGCGACATGATCCGCGCCAACACGACCGGCCCGGTGGTCGCCGTGATCGCCGGCATTCTCGACGGCAAGGCGACGCTCGCCGCGACGGCGAACAAGGAAGCACAGGCGCTCGGCGTGAAGGCCGGCGTGCTGGTCAAAGCAGTCGCGCAGATCACCGGCGGCAATGGCGGCGGTAAGCCGGACTTCGCGATGGCCGGCGTCAAGGATCAGACCAAGATCGACGAGGCGCTGGCCGCGGTCGAGCACATCCTGAACGAACAGATCTGATGTATACAAATCTTTGCGGAAAGGAGGATATTCTGCGCAGGCTGCGGCTTTTAAAGCGGAGGCTGCGCAGAATAAGGCGAAATATGGATTGTATTTTCTGTAAAATTGCAGCGGGCGAAATTCCGAGCACAAAGGTCTACGAGGACGAGCAGATGCTCGCCTTCCGGGATCTCGACCCGCAGGCGCCCGTGCACATCCTGATGATCCCGAAAGTGCACATCGCCTCTGCCGACGCGCTGACGGAGGAAAACGCGCAGGTTGTCGCACACATCTTCACGGCGGCAAAGAAAATTGCCGCGCAGGAGGGACTGACGAACGGTTACCGTATCGTCAACAACTGCGGCGAGGACGGCGGGCAGACTGTAAAGCACTTGCACTTTCATCTTCTCGGTGGGCGCGCCATGGCATGGCCGCCGGGCTGATTGAATCGCTAACTGTAAAGGAAGGAACATTCACATGGGAAAGGTTTACAAAATGACCATCGCGGGCTGCGAGCGCGAGCTGCCGATCTGCCCGATCAGCGATACGCTGGACATCGCGGGCTTTGTCATGTTCAGCGATGTGGAAATCACGGAGAAAACGGCGGCGGCACTGTTCGAAAAGTGTCCCGCGCACGACATCATCATCACGGCGGAATCCAAAGGCATACCGCTCGCCTATGAAATGGCGCGCATCGGCTGCCGAAATTACGTCGTCGCCCGCAAGGGGATCAAGGCTTACATGACGAACCCGATCAAAGTCGAGGTCAAGTCTATCACGACCGACCACGTGCAAACCCTGTATCTCTCCGAGGAGGACTGCAAAAACCTCAAGGGCAAGCGTATTTTGATCGTGGATGACGTCATCAGCACCGGTGAATCGCTCGCCGCGCTGGAGGATCTCGTCAAGGAAATCGGCGGCAACGTCGTTGGCAAGGCCTGTGTTCTGGCCGAGGGCGACGCGGCAGACCGTACGGATATCATTTATCTCGAGCCGCTCCCGCTTTTCTTCAAGTAAACCACAGAAAAAACATGAGAAGGACTCTGCGCCGGCAGGGTCCTTCTTCTGTATCCGGCTTTTCGCATAACCGTCCGATTTGGCGCATATACTGCGCTGGGGTGATGCGGCATGAAAAAATACGCTTCTGTCAAAATTTCCTATATCCTCACAGCCTTCTTTTTCGGCGCGCTCGTCTTTTTTCTGAGCTCTATATTCGGCGCGGTGCACGCGGTTTCCTCCGCCGCGGCAAAAGCGGAGGCGCGGCCGACCATCATTCTCGATGCCGGGCACGGCGGGGAAGACGGCGGCGCCGTCGGCGTCAACGGCGTGGAGGAAAAGACCGTCAATCTGGCCGTCGCGCTGTACGTGCAGGAGGCGCTGCAAAGCGCCGGGTATCCGGTTGTTATGATCCGCGACACTGACACAGCCGTGGGCGATACGACGCTTTCAACCCTGTCCGAGCGCAAGCGCTCCGACATACAGTACCGCACACAGCTTGTGAATGAAACAGAAAACTGCATTCTCGTCAGTATCCACCAAAATTTCTTCGAACAGAGCCAGTACAGCGGCGCGCAGATGTTTTATTCGCCGAATAACACGCGCAGCGCCGATCTCGCCGAAGCGATCCGTCATGCGGTCGTCGCGCAGATTCAGCCGGAAAACACACGCGAGAACAAACAGGCGGAAAGCGGGATCTATATTTTAAGCCACGTGGATGTACCGGCCGTCATCGTGGAATGCGGATTTATTTCGAACCCTGAAGAGGCGGAGCTGCTCTGCGACAGCGCCTATCAGCAGAAAATGGCCGGCGCGGTGGCCGACGGCATTCTTTCTTTCCTCGAAACAGAATAGGTCTTTACAAAACATCTGTTCCATGATAAAATGATCGTAAATCGCTTTGCACTGCACGCATGATTAAAGGAATGGTTGTTTTATGGCATTAAAAAGCAAGACCGTATATATCTGCTCTAGCTGCGGCTATGAGACGGCGAAATGGGCGGGGAAGTGCCCCGATTGCGGCGAATGGAATACGATGGAAGAATCGGTCAAAGCGCCGGCCGCGGCATCGAGGTTTTCTGCCGCAGCCCGCCCGGCGGTGCCGCTCTTGACGCGCCCGCAGACGATACAGGAAATCGATTCCGACGACGAGCATCGCTACCACACCGGGCTTTCCGAGCTGGACCGTGTGCTCGGCGGCGGGCTTGTGAAGGGCTCGCTGGTCTTGATCAGCGGCGATCCCGGCATCGGCAAATCGACGATCCTCTTGCAAATCTGCGAATACCTCGGGCAGAACCTGCGTATTCTATACGTTTCCGGCGAGGAGTCTGCGCGGCAGATCAAGCTGCGCGCGGCCCGGCTCGGCGTTTCGAGCCCCAATCTGCGCATTTTGTCGGAAACAGACGTGCAGCTCGTTGTCGAACATATCCGCACGGAAAAGCCGGATATCGTGATGATCGATTCGATTCAAACGATGAATTTTACCGATCTGAATTCATCGCCGGGCAGCGTAACACAGGTGCGCGAGTGCACCAATGCGGTGATGCGCTGCTCAAAAGCGCTGGACATCCCCGCGATTCTGGTCGGGCATGTCAACAAGGACGGCGCGATCGCCGGCCCGAAGGTGCTTGAGCACATCGTGGACGCCGTGCTTTATTTCGAGGGCGACCGGCAGATGACCTACCGTATTCTGCGCGCCGTGAAGAACCGGTATGGCTCTACCAATGAAATCGGTGTGTTCGATATGGGGGAGGCTGGCCTGCGCCAAATCGAGAATCCCTCGCAGGCCATGCTTTCCGGGCGCCCCAAAAACGCCTCCGGCACCTGTGTCACCGCAGTGATGGAGGGCACGCGCCCGCTGCTCGCCGAAATTCAGGGTCTCGCCACAACATCCGGCTTCGGTACACCGCGCCGGATGTCCACTGGCTTCGATTACGGCCGGATGGCACTGATCCTCGCTGTGCTGGAAAAGCGCGCGGGCTTTTACTTTTCGAATCTCGACGCATACTTGAATGTGGTCGGCGGCCTGCGCATCGACGAGCCCGCCGTCGATCTGGCTGTCGCGATGGCGTTGGTCTCCAGCTTAAAGGATGCGCCAATCCGGGACGACACCGTCGTGTTCGGGGAAATCGGCCTTGCCGGCGAGCTGCGCGCCGTCAGCCACATTGAAGCTCGCGTTTCCGAGGCGTTCCGGCTCGGCTTTACGCGCTGTGTCCTGCCGTACCACAGTGTCAAGAATATGGATCGCAAGCGTTTCGACGGCATGGAGCTGATCGGCGTGCGCAATGTTCGGGAGGCATTTGAAGCATGTGTGTGACGGAAGCCTTTGTAAAACAGCCGAATCTGCCGGAAGGGCGCGTCCGGCTCGCCGTTGTCTCCGGCGCATACCCGGAAATTTCGGAGGCATTGGAGCGCAGGGGAGTCGCCTGTATCCAAACAGCGGCGGATCCGCGCCTTCAACCGCAGATCGCGCACCACGCGGACATGCAGGTCTTTCATCTGAATGAAAACAGAATCTTTGTTCTAAAAGGAGGAGCACAGGCACTTCGCGGCAAGCTCAAAAATGCCGGGTTTTCCGTTGCAGAAACAGCCTCAGAACCGACCGCGAAATATCCCGGCGACGTGCTGTGCAACGCCCTGCAAATCGGAGACAAGCTGCTTGCAAACCTCGGCGCGATCGACCCGTATATCTACAGCTTTGCAGAATCGCTCGGGCTAAAGACGATTCACGTCAATCAGGGGTACACGCGCTGCGCGACGGCAGTCGTGAGCAATCGCGCGATCATCACGATGGACAGCGGCATTTACGCCGCTGCACAGTTCATGGGACTCGATGCGCTGCATATTTCCGAACACGGGATTCTGCTCAACGGCTATGATTACGGCTTCATCGGCGGATGCTGCGGGCTGATCGACCGGAATACACTGGCCTTTACAGGTGCACTGGATTCCTTGCAGAGCGGCGATTATATCCGCGCGTTTTTAGCAAAGCATGCGGTTGAGGCCGTGGAGCTCACGCAAAACCGTATGCTCGATATTGGCGGAATTCTTCCGCTTAAAATATCCGCTTGTGATCCTGATTAGAATGCCAGCTTTGAAAATCGATCGATGTGCGCTGCATAAATCTGTGCGGGCAAGTCACTACAATATAGAGGCGGAATTTGACATCGCGGAAGAAAACGGCTATAATTATACAAAATGATTATTTTGTATAATTTGAGGGACAAGCGCGCTCCGCGCGCCCGCGCTGCCCATCAAATGCCTTTAAAGTCCCGCTTCGATTTAATCCGCGCTTAACGCCGCTTGCCGCTTGAAAAAATCGGATATTGTGGACTTCGGGAATTGGCGCGTGACAGCGTTGCGGATGTATTCGCGTGGATCACATAGATTTTAAGGAGTTGAACCCCATGGCTTTCAATATCTCTGATGAAATGCCGGAAATTATCAAGCAGTACGCCCTGTATTACCGCAATATCAAAGGCCGCGCACAGAAAACCGTCGATGAATACTGTATGGATCTGCGCACATTTTTCCGTTTTATGAAGCGCTTTCGCGGCTTGGTTTCCGCAGATACGCCGCTTGAAGAGATTTCCGTTCTGGACATCGATCTCGCATTTATCAAGACGATTTCCACGATGGATATATTTGAGTTCATGAATTTTGTCGCCGATGAGCGCAGCAATATGAGCTCGACGCGCCAGCGCAAATCCTCTAGCCTGAAGAGTTTTTTTGGGTATCTCTCCGTTCACGAGGGATTGCTGGAATCAAATCCAACCGAAAATCTGACGCCGCCTAAAAAAGCTAAGAAGCTCCCCCGTTTTTTATCACTCGAACAAAGTATCGAACTTTTGAATGCTGTGGACGGTCCGGATAAAGCCCGCGATTACTGCATTCTGACGCTGTTTCTGAACTGCGGCATGCGGCTTTCCGAACTGGTTTCCATCAATCTGAGCGACGTCATCCACAACAACAATACGCTGCGGATCGTCGGCAAGGGCAATAAGGAGCGCATGGTTTATCTGAACGACGCCTGCCTCACAGCAATCGAAGCCTATATTCGGGTGCGCCCGAAGGATGATGTGCGCGACCGGAATGCCTTGTTTTTGAGCAACCGCGGTACGCGGATCAGCCCCAAAACCGTGCAGGCTATGGTCAACAAGTATCTTGCGAAAATCGGACTAGGCGGCGCCGGATATTCCGTACACAAGCTGCGCCATACTGCGGCCACGCTGATGTACCGCCACGGGCATGTGGACATACGGGTTCTGCAGGACATTCTCGGGCATGAAAACCTCGGAACTACTGAGATTTACACACATACATCCAGCACCCAGATGGAAGAAGCCGTCAACGCGAATCCCCTCTCGCAGGTCAAGGCCAAAAAGAACTGATCTCTGGCTTCTTTAGATATTCCTTAATTCTTATTTTTATAGTAGAGTGTGCAATTATGATGGTCGAAAGAGAAAATGCAAAAAGCGAGCAATACATTTTTCAGTACAATGATAATCCTTTTAGTGAGGTGATAACATATAAAAACACTTAATAAAATATATAAAAAGGCATCCAAAAGCAACGCAAAATTCAGAGATACAAAATTTTTCATCTGAAAGCGTAAATGATGAAAAATTTCGTAAATTCATAAAAATTGCATAAGCTGCCGGCTATAGAATTTATAAAGTTATAAAACTGTATGTGCATGATTTCTATTCCATTACTATCCGCCAATCAGGTGATTATTTTTAAATAAAAAAAGCTCCGCACCAGTATAAAAGTGCAGAGCTTTTTTGTTTTTTTAATTCAGGTGTTCTTTCGTCTCGTCCGAAAAAACAGATTCTTCTTTCAGCGTGCTGCGGTCGACCAGCCGGCCGTTGACGTACACGTACTTCGGCGCGTCATCCTCATCGTCGTCAAGCTCGTCCGCTTCAAAGGAGAACGTCTCCCCTTCCTCTGCGGCGGCTTTTTTCTTTGCGGCCTCCGCTTCCTTATTGTAGAAAGGCTGGATCAGATATTTATCCAACATCGGGTAACCTGCAAAGCTGCAAAGGTAGCTGACAAGCGAAAAAACAATAATCACCAACAGAAGCAGCGGGATCGCGAGGAATGCACCCGGACAGAACAGCGTGCCGACGATCATGCCGACGAGAACCGCTGTAATCAGAATATTGCGCGGCAGGCCGAGGATAGCGAAAATGAACGCATTACGGTAGATGTGGCGCAGCTTCAGATCCATCGTGACGATCATCAGCGGAATATAGAACTGTGCAAACAGCATCAGCACGAACAGAATTGCGCAGACCGCGAACGGCACCATGTACAGCCAGTTGGACTGCATCTGATTCGAGTAGAAGAACACCGAAAAACTGAGAAACACATAGGCGACATAAACGATGATCCCGTTCAGGAGCGACGCCTTCCAGTTATTTTTGACGGCCTCCCAAAAATCAGACCAGACGAACGCGTGCTCCTCTCTGGCAAAGTTCCGGGTGACATAGGCCATACCGGCGGAAAACGGCGCCATGAGAATGAGCGGAAGCGGAACAGCGTAGATCGCGTACAGATCGAGCGGCCCAAAAAGCGATGTGTTGAACGCAAAATGCGGGAGCGGTAAAAAGAAAATCACAACCATCAGCGCTACGACCACAGCAAACGGGATCATGAAAATCAGGTTCAGCTGCACGAGTTTCGACAATTTACGCCACAGGATTTCAAAAAAACGTACGGGCGCCGCCTTTTTCGGCTCATCCTTGCTGACGCCCGGTCCGGGCTTATCGTAATTTCCGATCAATCCAAAAAATGCCACAAAATCAACTCCACAAAAAATTTAGCTTGTCCTTGCACGGGGATGACAATCATTATACACCGATTTGACGTGATTATCAAGATCTAATAATTGAACATATACCTGTGTCGATGAAATGTCCGCATGCCCCATCATCGTTTGAATATCCTTGACGGACGCGCCGTTTTGCAGAAGATGCATCGCAAAGGAATGGCGCAGCGTGTGCGGGGTGATCTCTTTCGTTATACCGGCCTCTGTCGCATAGCCCTTCACGATCTTCCAGAAGCCCTGACGCGTCAGGCGCGAGCCGTTCAGATTGACAAACAGGGCGTCTCCGCTTTCCGGATCGGCGATCAGGTCGCGCATGCGGTAGATATAATCCGACACAGCCACAATCGCCGAGGGATAGACCGGAATCGTCCGCAGGCCCTTACTGCCCTGACAGTGCAGGACGCCGGCACGCAGGTTGATGTCTCGAATATTGAGATTGATCAGCTCGCTGACGCGGATGCCGGTTGCATACAAAAGCTCAAGCATCGCCTTATCCCGGCAGCCCTTGGGATCCGTCACGCGCGGCTGCGCCAGCAAAAGATCGATTTCTTCGCCGCTGAGCACCTGCGGCAGCTTTTTCTGCGCCTTCTCGAGCTTTACGGTTTTTGCCGGGTTGCTGTCCAACTCACCGCGGAAAATCAGGAACTTATAGAAGCAGCGCACCGAGGCGATATTTCGGGAAATCGTCGTCGCAGAGCGATTCAAGCCGCGCAGGTATTCCACATAGCTGTCCAGCACCTGCTCATCCGCAAGAACAGGAGACGCCAAACCGTTTTGGGACAGATAGTCGAGAAAGAACGCGACATCCCGCAGATACGAATCCCGTGTGTTGACGGAATTCGATTTTTGATTGATCAGGTATTCCCGAAACAATGAATAATAGTCGTTCATGTTCCCGCCTCCTCAGAAAAAAATCGCAGCCAGAAATACGCTTCCGCAGCGCACAGCCGCCGCACAGACGAGCAGCAGAAGCGCCAAAAGGAACTGCATGCCGCAGCTTTTGAGTGAAACCGGCGCGGGCTCCTTGTGTAAGAGCTGTGCGGCTGATTTTAAAGCGCCCCCAAAAACACGCCCGGAAAAAACCAAAAATACAAGCGTGCAAAAGGCCGCGGCCGGCAGATAGGTCAGCCAGCTCTGAAAATACACGCCTGTCCCCTCCGCAGTCAGAAGCGCGGAAAGCGATGCGCCGAGCGTGAAGCCTCTGCCAAAGACCGCCGCCGGAATAACCGCCACGCCGAGAAATGTCATGCCAAAGAAAAATACAAGCAGCAGGTAAAAAAGGAAGTCAAAGAGAAACGCCGAAAAAATACGGTGCCAACCCACTGCCGTATCCGCGAGCATCCCGTTGAAAAACACAGAGCTGCCCGCAAAAGAGACCGGCTGCGGCGAAAACAGAACGAACAGGCATCCGACCCACACGCCAATCAAAAGCAGCGCTGCAAAGAGCATCGAGCCGACCGGCATTTTCAGATCCTTCCTGAGCTTATCCATTTATACGATCACATCCCAAACCAGAATGGTAAAGGATATGCCCGCCGCACCCGCCGTATGCCTTTATATGGAAAGCTCCTCCGCCCGTTTTTCGCAGGCAGTGAACGCAGCCTCCATCGTCCCGTCAAAATCCTTTTGGTCCAAAACGTCGAGCAGCGCAAAGGTTGTGCCGCCCTTTGACGTCACCATGTCGATCAGGGCCTGCGGCGTTTTTCCGCTTTTCAAAAGCATGTCTGCACTGCCCTTGAGCGTCTGGCAGAAAAGCTCCAGCGCTGCTTCGCGATCGATGCCGCGCTGCTCCGCATAGCCGCAGGTCAGCGCCGCAAGGCGGTACAGGCAGGCCGGCGAGCTGCCGCTCACCGCAATCACCGCATTCATCTGCGCTTCATCGATCTCACGAACGATACCGCAGCAGGAGAAAATGCGGGAAATTTCTCGGAACGATGCGTCCGGCACGTTCTCCGTGCGGCAAAGCGCTGTGGCGCCCTCGCCGAGCAGCAGAGGCGTGTTCGGCATCGCACGCACGCAACCGCATGCGCTGCCGAGCGCATCTCGAAGATTTTTAAAGGTTATACCCGCCGCAATGGAAACAAACAATACATCGCTTGCTTTTTTATTTGCAACCGCAGGTTTCAACTCCTCAAAAACCGCCGGAAAAGCCTGCGGCTTTATGCAGAGAAAAATCACATCGCATCCCGCAGCCAGTGCAGAAATGGAATCGCAGACGACGCAGCCGCGTTCTGCAAAACGCTGCATCTTCTCAAAATGGGGATTATACATGCAGATATGCTCCGGCGAAACCGCATTTGTAGACAAAATACCCTCAATAATGGCGGCAGCCATATTACCTATACCGATAAAGCCCAGCTTTTTATTTTCCATCCTGCGTCCTCCTCTGCGGGGTTCATGTACTATACTATATACCTTTTTGCCGGATTTTGCAAGAGAAAAACGGATATTTTTTCATTCGAGCCGCAAACCTTCGGATTTTATGTATAATATGTTATGTAAACCTATGTATAAACACCAGATGTTGTTATGGAAACCGCACCTGCATAAAGATACAGGGCGCATAACGCCCTGTATCTCAAAACCGAATTTTACTTTTTCTCCCAACGCCAAGAACGCCGCCGAGCGCGCCGCAAAGTGCAAAGGAAACCACGCGCACACCGATGGAGGCGATGTCCACATCTGTATAAAGCGCCAGCGATACAGCGAGATAGAGGAAGATGTAGCCTCCGGCAAGCGCGAGCCCGTGGAGCAGCCCCTTCTCCCCTGTCATGCGCGCCGTCAGGAAGGCTGCCGCCAGAACAGAGATACATCCGGCCGCAAGCGCCATCGTACCTGCGATTCCATTCGGAAGGCTGCCCATTTTCAGGATCAGAACCGAAAAGAGCGCAAGCAGGCCGCACGAGAGCAAAACCTCCGCCGCCAGACCAAAAACCAGCTTTTTAATTTGCAGCATAGAAAAAGACCCCTCAGAATAAGTTTGTTCATACTTATTCCGAGAGGTCTTAAACTATTCCGATTTTTATGCGTCTTCCTCGTGGATCGTATCCACACTGCCGATGGCCCAGCGCTTGACGCGCAGTCTTGCTCTGTCGCTGCCGGTCTCAATGATGACGCTTTCCGTCTCATCCTTCACAGCGATGATTCTGCCGCAGATACCGCCGATCGTCGTCACCTCGTCGCCGACCTGCGCGTTCTTTCTCATTTCCGCCTCTTTCTTTTTCTTCTTGCTCTGCGGGCGGAAGAAAATGAAATACATGGCTGCGATAAGACCGCCGTACACGACAAGCATAATCAGCATGGAACCCCAGCCGCCTGTTGCCGCAGTTCCGGCAGCATCCATCACATTGAAATTCATATCCGTTATCTTTCCTTTCTGTATTGGCGCATACGCCTAAAACTCACAATATCGATTATAACAAGAACAGGAAATACTTGCAAGCAAATTCCATATTCTTTTTTGAATTTTTTTAAAACGACCTAAAATATACGGCTTTAGAAGGGTGCACGCTCTTATAGACGCACTGTGCATCTGTAATCCCGCGCAGCTAAGCGGCCGATTAAATCCTTTTTCCCAGAACCTCCGCATACGTGCGGTAGAAATCCTCAAACGTGCCGTTGTCCAGCGCGCTGCGGATGCGTTCCATCAGGTTGTTGTAGAAATAGAGGTTGTGCATCACGGTCAGCCGCATAGCGAGCATTTCGCCGGCCTTAAAAAGATGGTGGATATAGGCGCGGGAATGGCGGCGGCAGACCGGGCAGTCACAGGCGGGGTCGATCGGCTGATCGTCCAGCGTGTATTTTGCATTCAGCAGATTCCGGCAGCCCTCGTTCGTGAACGCATGGCCGTGGCGGGCATTGCGGCTCGGCATCACGCAGTCGAAAAGATCGACACCGCGATAAACGCCCTCCAGAATGTTGGCTGGCGTCCCGACGCCCATCAGATAGCGGATTTTATTCTTCGGCATGTGCGGCTCGACCGCCTCGATGATGCGGTACATTTCCTCTGTAGGCTCGCCCACCGCGAGGCCGCCGATCGCGTAGCCGTCCAAATCCAGCGCGGTGATCTCCTTCATATGCGCGACGCGCAGGTCGGCGTAGGTCGCGCCCTGATTGATGCCGAACAGAAGCTGCTGCGGGTTGATGGCGCCCTCCGCCGCATTGAGGCGGTCGTGCTCCGTCTTGCAGCGCTGGAGCCAGCGGACCGTGCGTGCGCAGGAGTTCCGCGCATAATCGTATTCCGCCGGATTCTTCATGCATTCGTCAAACGCCATCGCGATGGTCGAGCCGAGATTCGACTGGATGCGCATGCTCTCCTCGGGCCCCATAAAAATTCTGTGCCCGTCGATATGCGAGGCGAAGGTCACGCCCTCCTCGCGGATATTGCGCAGCTTCGCGAGCGAAAAAACCTGAAACCCGCCGCTGTCCGTCAGAACAGGGCCCTGCCAGCCCGTGAATTTATGGATGCCGCCCAGCCTGCGGACATTTTCGTCGCCCGGCCGCAGATGCATGTGGTACGTGTTTGAAAGCATGACCTGACACTTGATGTCCTTCAGATCATATGCAGAAAGCCCGCCTTTGATCGCGGCCGCCGTCGCGACATTCATGAACGCCGGCGTCTGGACCGTGCCGTGCACCGTCTGAAATTCGCCGCGCCGCGCGTTATTTTCCTGTTTGAGAAGCTTGTACATGGGTCAAATTCCTTTCAGCCGGAAGCCGGCGCTACGCGCTGATCTCCGAAAAATCCCGGTCTGCGCGGATCGGTTTAAATCCGCGTCTCTGAAAACAGGCGGTATCAGGAAGTCCCCATACCGCCGCATCTGTTCTATTATATTGTTTTTCGCTCCAAATTTCAACCGTATCGCACAAAATAAAATGCGCAGAAAAATGAAAGTACGGAGCCATGCGCCGCAGAATCCGCCGCAGAGCGTTTCATCAGCTGCGCCGCGGCGTAAACCAGTAGCCCTCCGCCGCAGCATGCGTGCAGATGCCGAACACCTCGTCCAGCTTCCCGCCTTTCAAAACCGCCTCCGGCGTGCCCTGCGCCGCCATCCTGCCGTCCTGCATCAGGACAACGCGGTCGCTGTAGCGCAGCGCATGCGCCAAATCGTGCAGGACAAGCAGAATCGTCTTATCGCGCTCTTTCAACTGAACGAGCATTTCCAAAAGCTCAAACTGGTGGCGCAGATCGAGATAAGTCGTCGGCTCGTCGAGGAAGATCACCTTTGTGTCCTGCGCAAGCGCCATGGCGATGTAGACGCGCTGCCGCTCTCCGCCGGAAAGCGCGCGCAGATCCCGATCCTTCCACGCTGCTACGCCCGTGATCTCCATCGCACCGCGCACAGCGGCCTTATCCGAAGCGCGCATTTGGCGGGAAAGCCCGAGGTACGGGAACCGCCCGTGCGCGACGAGCGCCCCCACCGTAATGAACGGTACGGTGCGCACCTGCGGCAAAAACGCCGCCGTGCGCGCAAACGCCTTACGGGAATAGCTGTGCACGGGCTGGCCGTCAATCCGGATCTCTCCGGCCGCAGGCAAAAGCTGCCGCGCCGCCGCCCGCAGGAGCGTCGTTTTGCCGCAGCCGTTCGGCCCGATCAGCGTTGTGATCTGCCCGCGCGGCGCGGTAAAGCTCACATCTTTCAGAATACTTCTGTCCGGGGCATAGCCCGCGGTTACATGGCTGATCTCAATCATAGACACGGCTCCTTTTGCGGCGCAGCAGCATTACCAAGAAAAACGGACCGCCGAGCAGAGACATCACGATGCCGACCGGAATCTCAAAGGGCGCGAACAGCACGCGCGCCAGCACATCGCACAGCAGAACGAACGCGCCGCCTAAGAGCAGGCACGCCGGCAGCAGCCAGCGGTTGTCGTTTCCGGTGAGCCTTCTGGCCATATGCGGTACAAGCAAACCAACAAAGCCCAGCAGGCCGGCGAAACTCACCGCGCCGCCCGCAAGCAGCGCCGCAGCCAAAATGGCGAGAAAACGTGTGCGCCCCAAATGCAGGCCGAGGCTCTGCGCGCTCTCCTCGCCGAGCTGCAGGACGTTCAGGTCGGCGGCCAATACGAACGCGAGAAGCAGGCCTGCGAGAAGATACCACGCCGCGCTGCCGACCGATGACAGCGTGACGCCGGAAAAGCCGCCCAGCATGAACCCGGTCGCGCCGATCACATCATCCGGAAATAAAAGCGTGATGGCATTTACGCCCGCCGTCAAAATACTGCTGACCGCGATGCCGGCCAGAATCAGCGTTGTGCGCGAAAGCCCCGCCTTCACGGCCAGCGCGTATACGAACAGCGCCGTACACAGCGCGCCGAAAAACGAAGCGGCGGGCAGTGCGCCCGCCATCCCCGGGGCCAGCGTGACCGCGAGCATGGCAAAAAAGCCGGCGCCCGCGTTGACGCCGATCACATTCGGGCTGGCCATCGCGTTGTTGAGAACCGATTGAATCAGCGCGCCGGCCACAGCAAGCGCGCCGCCTGCCGCAAGCCCCGCCAGCGTGCGCGGCAGACGGACGTGCACGAGGATGCGCCAAACGGGATCCGAAGACTCCCGGCCGTACAGCGCGGAGACGAGCTGCGCCGCCGTATAATTCTGACTGCCGAACCGCAGGCTCAGCAAAACGGAAAGCAAAAGCAAAACCGCAAGACCGGCCAGAACAGCGGCTCTGCCCTTACCCGATTTGGGCGGCAAGCTCCGGATACAGAATTTTTGCAAGATAGGCATAACTCTCCCCCCAGCGCGCGTTCGGTTTATAGTGGAACAACTCCTTCGGAAGCTGGATATACCGCCCTTCGCGGACAGCCGTCAGCCCCGCCCATGCCGGATTGCTCTCAAAATTCTGCTTCATATAGTCGAGCGCCGCCGCTTCGCTCGAACCCATCGTCACGACAAAGATGAAGTCCGGATCCGCGGCGATGACCTCCTCGAGGCTCACGTCCTCCAAAAGGCTTTCGTACTGCTCCACCAGATTTTCCGCGCCGAGCTCCCGCAGCATGATGCCTGCCAAATTGTCCTCGCCCTTGGCCTTGGCGCCGGTCGAAAAGGCGCGCAGAAGCAGTGCGGTCGGCGCCGGCTGCCTCTGCACGATGTCCAGAATGCGGTCGATCTCCGTCTGCACCGCAAGGCCGTTCTGCGCATACAGATCCTCCCGGCCGGTCATCCGGCAGAACTGCTCCAGCATCTCGAGGTAATCGGAAAAGTGATCCACGCGGTAGTAGGCGTGCGGGATCCCGGCCGAGATCAGCGCTTCGTGCAGATCGACATGCTCGGCGGTGTCGGCGGAAAGGATCAGGAAATCCGGGTCAGCCGCAAGGATCGCCTCCAAATTCGGCTGTTTCACGCTGCCGAGAAGCGCGACATCCGCGCCGAGCTCCATGCCGCGTTCCTCTACGGCGTCGCTGGTCGCGCCGATCAGCGTGCCGCCCGCAAGCGTCCACGTCTCTGCAAAGCTGCCGTAGAGCGACGCTACCCGCTCCCAGCTCGACAGGGTGACGGAATAGCCCAGCGCATCTGTAAACGCAATTTGCTTTACAGGGTCGGACGCCGCGCTTTCCTCCTGCACGGCCGCGCCGGACTGCACGGCGTCCGCATCGGTTTGCGGCTGTGCAGCAGCACAGCCTGTCAGCAGTACAGCCGCAAGCCATGCGCATAAAATAGATTTGAAACGAATGTGCTTCATGGTATCCCTCTTTTCAAAAATTTCCGGGCCGATTTATCCTTGCCGGCGCAGAGACAAAGCGGCGGCAAGGCCGCCCTACTGCCAGCCCCGCGCTTTCGGGTCCAACATATTTGTGGCGGCATAGATCAGCGCATTGCATACGGCCGCCGCGACATTGCTGCCGCCCTTGCGGCCCAGCGCGACGATCGCGGGCACATCTGCCGCTTCACACACGG
>URQJ01000001.1 GCA_900549945.1 uncultured Oscillospiraceae bacterium | reverse complement strand
TACAAACCAAATGTCCTTCTTCATGGCTTGTCAATACTTCCTTGAGACGCTGAGCCAAGAGTACATTTCCTTTTTGGAATCCTATTTCCTTGTCCGGGTTGGTAAGCAGCATCTCACCATCGCCGAAACGGCTCACGGAACATTGGTCTTCTACGATTATCCGAATGGTCTCATCAATGGAAGCTACCTGCGGAGTTATTTTCTGATGGCATCTGAGAGCCATGTACCAGAAATTGTACCATTCTACAGTAATGCCATAACGCAATTTATAGCGGATAGCATTGATCAGTGGCTGTATATTCATAGTGATATAGTTTTATTCAAAGGTTTCATTAATAACAATTTGCATCTGGGCTTTCCATGAAAGTGATTGCTCTATAGACATCCGTATTTGGAGCGGCGTTGTTTTCAATGATTTCATCCACCAGAGGCGGAACCTGTTCCGCTCCGATGGCGACGATGAACAGATCCAGGGGTTCAGGAAGCGCACGGAGGTTCGGTGCGCAGCGCACCCCGCTGGCGTCGTTTTCGCCGTCACGGATGATGACGAGTTTGTCGCGGTCAAAACCGGAGTCGATGATGTTTTCAAGGATGATCCGCCCGAAATTCCGGCGCTTGGAGGAAACGCCGATGATGCCGATGGATTTCGGCGGCGACGGCTTCTTTGCCGCGGGCCTCAGAAAAAAGGAAAGCCCTGCGGCGGAAAGGACGGGATAAGGGCTTGGGAAAAATCGATATACGCTCGATGCAGCTCGAGGAGCTGCAGGCGGCGTTTCAGGAGCGAGGCCTGCAAAAATACCGCGCGGCGCAGGTCTACCGCTGGCTGCACCAGCGCGGCGCCGCTTCGTTTGAAGAGATGACCGATCTCTCGAAGCCGCTGCGGGCCGCGCTGGACGAATCGTTCGAGCTGCGCAATGCGGAGATCGTGATCCGGCGCGTTTCAAAGCTCGACGGCACGGTGAAATACCTCTTTCGCCTGAACGACGGCGAAACGGTCGAATCGGTGCTCATGCAGTACAAGCACGGCTATTCGATCTGTATTTCGACGCAGGTGGGCTGCCGGATGGGCTGCACCTTCTGCGCGACGGGAAAGAGCGGCTTTTCGCGGAACCTCACGGCGGGCGAGATGCTCGCGGAGATTCAGACCGCCCAAAAGGATCTCGGAACGCGCATTTCCAATGTGGTTTTGATGGGCATGGGCGAGCCGCTCGATAATTATCAGAATGTTTTAAGGTTTTTAGGGCTTGTTTCGTCAGAAAACGGGCTTAATATTGGTATGCGGCACATTTCGCTTTCCACCTGCGGGCTGGTTGACAGGATCTACGACCTCGCAGACCGGAAGCTGCAGCTTACGCTTTCCGTTTCGCTGCATGCGCCGAACGATGAAATCCGGAGCCGGACGATGCCGGTCAACAAAAAGTGGAACGTGGAGGCGCTGCTCAAAAGCTGCCGCTACTATTCCGATGTGACCGGCCGGCGGATCTCCTTTGAATATGCGATGATCAGCGGCGTGAACGACAGCGATGCCTGCGCGCAGGAGCTTGCGTCCCGCCTGCACGGCATCATCAGCCACGTGAACCTGATTCCGGTCAACGATGTGACCGGCACGGGCTACCGCAAGAGCGGGGAGGAAAGACTCAGAAAATTCACGGCGATACTCGAAAAAAAGGGTGTCACCGCTACGGTCCGGCGCACGCTCGGGGCCGATATTGAAGCATCCTGCGGCCAGCTCCGCAGGCGGAACGAACAAGGAGGGACGTTATAAATGTACGCTGTGTGCAAAACCGACATCGGCCAGATGCGCAGCACGAATCAGGATGTCGCCTGCTGTGGTACGTTTGAAGACGGCAGCGCGTGGAGTGTTGTCTGCGACGGCATGGGCGGCGTGAACGGCGGCAATGTCGCGAGCGGTATCGCGAGCGCGGCGATCGTCGAGCATCTGAAGGCCGCATATACCCCCGGCATGGAGGAGGATGCGATGCGTGAAATGATGCTTTCGGCCGTGCAGGGCGCGAACGATGCGGTCATCCGCCGCGCCGAGGCAGAGCCGGAGCTCTGCGGCATGGGCACGACGGCGGTCGTTGCGGTCGCCTCAAACGGCGTGCTGCATATCGCCCACGCGGGCGACAGCCGCTGCTACCTGAAAACGGCGCTCGGCATCAAGCAGGTCACGACAGACCATTCCTACGTGCAGCAGCTTGTGGAGAGCGGCGCGATCACCGAGGACGAGGCGCGCGTTCACCCGCAGCGCAACCTGATCACACGCGTCGTGGGCGTTCACCCCGAGCTCGAGTGCGACTACGGCTGCTTTGTGTTTGAGCCGGGCGACGTCGCCGTGTCCTGCACGGACGGCCTGAGCAACTACCTCGAGCGCGACACGCTGCTGTTTTTCATCAGCAATTACGCGGGCGAGCAGCTCGCGGAGGAGCTAGTCCAGTATGCGAACAGCAAGGGCGGAAGCGACAACATCACGGTTGCCGTCATCGAAAACCGCTGAGATGAAGGAGAAAGGAGTGGCCTTTGCACAGCAAGGGTAAGGTGATCAATATGGATAAATACATCGGAAAACGACTGGACGGCCGCTATGAGATCCACGAGCTGCTCGGCCAGGGCGGCATGGCCTATGTCTACCGCGCCTACGACCGCATCGAAAACCGCTGGGTCGCGATCAAGATTCTGAAGGAGGAGCTTTCGGACAACAGCGATTTCCTGCGCCGCTTCAGAAACGAATCGAAGGCGATTGCGGTGCTCTCGCACCCGAGCATCGTCAAGGTGTACGACGTCAGCTTCGGCGACCGCATCCAGTACATCGTGATGGAGTATGTGGACGGCATCACGCTCAAGCAGTACATCGAGCAGCAGGGCGAGCTCAAGTGGCGCGAGGCGCTGTACTTCACGGTGCAGATTTTACAGGCTTTGCAGCACGCGCACGAGCGCGGCATCATCCACCGCGACATCAAGCCCCAGAATATCATGGTGCTCGAGGACGGCAGCATCAAGGTGATGGATTTCGGCATCGCGCGCTTCACGCAGGCCGAAACGCAGACGATGACCGACAAAGCGATCGGCTCGGTGCATTATATCGCGCCGGAGCAGGCGCGGGGAGGCCACATCAACGACAAGGCGGATATTTATTCCGTCGGTGTCATGCTGTATGAAATGCTGACGGGCCAGCTTCCGTTTGTCGCGGACAACGCCGTTTCCGTCGCGATCATGCAGATGCAGGCGGAGCCTACACCGCCGACGCGCATCAACCCGGCGATCCCGAAGGGGCTTGAAGAGATCACGATGCACGCGATGGAAAAGAACCCCGCGCAGCGCTTTCCCTCGGCGGCCGATATGCTCGAGGATGTCGAGCGCTTCCGCCGCGACCCGGAGATGGTTTTCAACTATGGCGACCAGATGGACCACGCCTATGCGCGCGGTACGGATATTTACGACAGTGTCCGCGGCGGCCAGCAGGATTACAACGACAACTACGAGTACGAGGAGGAATACGTCCGTTCAAGGAACGGCGCGAAGGCCTCGATGATCGTCACCGGCATTGTGGCGGCGGTCGTCGTGGTCGGCCTCGTGGTCGGCGGCATCTTCCTTTGGAATTTTTTCAAGAACAGCACGCAGACGGAGTCCGACGAGGTGATTCTGCCGGACTTTAAGGGGATGATCTACGAGACGGAGATCAAGGATAACCCCGAATACGCGGACTTTGAATTTGAAATCGTCGAGGGCAATGTGCCGAGCAAGGCGGCGGGTGAGGTGCTGCAGCAGACGCCGCAGGCCGGCATGGCCGTGAAGAAGGGCAAGACGGTTTCGCTCACCGTCAACGGCGGCACGCTCGAGGAGATCGTCGTCGAGGATGTATCGGGCGACAAGCAGCAGGAAGCCTATGATAAACTTGAGGCTCTCGGCCTGAAGCCGAAGATTCAGGCTGTGGCCGATGAGGAAACGGCTGTGGGCTATGTCGTGCGCACGGAGCCGGCGGCCGGCGCCACAGTTACCTCCGGCACGGCGATCACGATTTTCGTCAGCTCCGGCCCGTCTACGGAGCAGGTCTCGGTGCCGAACGTTACCGGCTCACCGCTCTCGACGGCGGAGAGCGACCTCGAGGCGAACGGCCTCGTGCGCGGCTCGATCACCTACGACGACGAGAGCGACAAGGAGGAGGGCACGGTGCTTTCGACCAGCCCGGAGGGCGGCAAGAAGGTGCCGAAGGGCTCCGCAGTCGATCTCATCGTCAGCTCCGGCAAGGGGGCTGAAAAAACCGTGCACTACGACATCCCGCTGCCGAGCGGCGTTTCCGAGGATCTCGAGATGAGCATCTATGTGGACGGCGAGCTGTTTGACTCCCGCGTGGTAAACCCCTCGGTGTCTGCCTACACAGGCGCGGAATTCACCGGCACGGGACGCTCTAGCCTGACGATCCGCCTCAACGGGCAGGATTACATCACGGCGGAGATCAACTACGAGACGGAGAGCGTCGACGTGCACTCGCAGGTCGCCTATGCGACCCCGACGCCGGAACCGACCGAAACGCCTGCGCCGGAGCCGACTGCGGCGCCCTCGAACGATGCGGGCGACGCACCGGCCGGCCCGGTCACGACGCACTGAGGGCGGCCCATGCAGGCTGAACAGACAGGGCTGGTGCTCAAGGGCATCGGCGGCTTCTACTATGTGTTCGACGGCGAGACGGTGCACGCCTGCCGGGCGCGCGGCAAGTTCCGCAAGGCGCGCATCTCGCCGTATGCTGGCGACCGCGTGCGCTTCACGCCGGATGAAACCGGCGAGGGCTGCCTTTCGGAAATTCTGCCGCGGCGGAACTTTCTCGTGCGTCCGCCGCTCGCGAATCTCGATAAGCTCTTCGTCGTCTCCTCGGTCAGCGATCCACAGCCGAGCACGCTGATCATCGACAAGACGATCGCGGCGGCGGAGCTCAAGGGCATCGAGCCGGTGCTGGTTTTCACAAAGACCGACCTCGACGACGCCTCCGCCCTGCGGGAGATCTACGGCGGTATCGGCCTGCGCACGTACTTTGTCTCCGCGTCGGACGGCGCGGGCGTCGAGGCGCTGCGCGGCGAACTGAACGGCTGCGTTTCGGCCTTCACGGGGAATTCGGGCGTAGGAAAATCCACGCTTCTGAACCGCCTGATGCCGCAGCTCGTGCTCGAAACCGGGGAGATCAGCCGCAAGCTCGGGCGCGGGCGGCACACGACGCGCCACGTGGAGCTTTATCCGGTGGAGGGCGGCTTTGTCGCCGATACGCCGGGCTTTTCCACCATGGACATCGAGCGGTACGAGCTTTTCCGCAAGGAGGAGCTGCCCGAAGGCTTCCGCGAATTTGAGCCGTATCTCGGCGCGTGCAAATTCACCTCGTGCTCGCACACCTGCGAGAAGGGGTGCGCGGTGCTCGCGGCGGTGGAAGCGGGGGAGATCCCGCGCTCGCGCATGGAAAGCTATATCGCGATGTACAACGAAGTGAAGGATATAAGGGAGTGGCAGCTATCAAAGACAAAAAATGTATGATCATCGGCGCGGTGCCGATGGAATCGGATGCAGTTTTTAAGGAATTTGACCCCGCGGAGCATTTTGTGATCTGCGCGGACGGCGGCTATGACAACGCGGTGCGGTTCGGCATCCGCCCAGACCTCGTCATCGGCGATTTCGATTCGGCAAAGCAGCGCCCGCCGAAGGAGGTGCGCACGGTAACGCTGCCGGTGCACAAGGATGTGACGGACACGATGGGCGCGGTGCTGGTCGGGCAGAAGCTCGGCATGACCTCGTTCGTGCTGACCGGCTGCCTTGGCGGCGACCGCTTCGACCATTCGGTAGGGAACCTCAACGTGCTGCTGGCCATTGCGAACCACGGCGACAGCGGCGTGCTCTGCACGGACGACACAAAGATTTTCGTGCTGCGCGGCGGCCGCGTCGTGTTCACGGAGCTTCGGGGCGCGACCGTTTCGGTCTTTCCGTTTGACGGCTCCTCCTGCAACGTGACGTATGACGGGCTTGAGTACCCGCTCTACCAGAAAAATCTGATGGCGGGCTCCACGCTCGGCGCGAGCAACAGCATTGTTGCGGACCGCGCGGAGATCCGCGTCAACATCGGCTGCGCGATCGTCGTGCTCTACACGCCGAAAAAGGCGTGAGCGAAAGCGGTGTATTTGCAGGCGGCACAGGCATGGCGGCACGATCTCGTGCGCCGCGCCTGTGCCGCCTGTTTTTCGCCGCCCGGTAACACTTTCCGGCACTTCCGTATATACTGGAATAACCCTTCGGGGCGAGTTTCCGGGAAACGGAGGTGCCGGTTTTGCGTAAACCGAAGTTCTGCATGCACGGCTGTCTCTCAGACCGCCGCCAGCGCGCCGTGTGCGCCGCGGCCTTCGGGCTCGGCATGATCCTCGCGAGCATCAGCCCCTCGGGGTTCACGCTGTTTGTCGCCGCGGTCATCATGGTGGCGCTCGGCATCATGATCATCCGCTGCTGAATGCGGAAAATGCGCGCGGGGGAGAAAGGCCGGCCTTGGCCGGGCCCCGCTTGCTGCCGGCTTCGGGCGGGCCGGCGCCCTGCGGTGCAGGGATGAAAATGCGCGCCCGAAAGAAAGGCGAGTGACCAGAGTATGAAGGTTGTTGTACTTAACGGAAAAGGGTTTATGGGGTTTGTGCTGCGCCACATGTTCGGAATCAAAAAGCTGCCGAAGGAGCCCTGAAGCGATCGGCGGGAGCCGGGGGAACGCCCTCCGGCTCTCTTTTTTTATGCGTGCATATTGTCCCACTGCCGCTCATAGTAATGAAGCAGAAATCAAAGGGCAGTGAAAGGATGAGAAGAATTTATGCGACTCACAACAGGCAATCAGCTCTATGAAGGCTTTGAACAGATTATGGAGTCCACCCACGAGTGCCCCGTCGATACGGAATACAACCTGCCGGATTACTGCGCGGATATTCAGAAGATCCTCAAGTGCATCGTTACGCCGGAGGTCGTTTCCGCTGCCGTGATCGGGGACAGCTTATCGGTGGACGGCACGGCGGACATCCGCGTGCTGTATCTCGACGCGAAGGGTGAGTGCGTGCGCGGCTTCGATACGAAGAAGGAGTTTTCCTTTAACGTGCGGCTGAACGGCAGCACGGAGGGAGCCGCGGCGGCGGTCCACCCGTATGTGCAGCACATGACCTGCCGTGCGATGAACGCCCGGCGCGTCGATATGCACATCACGCTCGGCTTTTCGATTTCCGTGACGGCCGTGCGCAGGACGGAGCTCGCCGAGCGCATCGAGAGCGACCTCGTAGAAACGCGCTGTGATACATATGCGGCCTCCAGAGCCGTCGGCTGCTGCACGCACACGTTCATTCTGGAGGAGAACATCGAGCTGCAAAACGGCAAACCGCCGATCGAAACGGTTCTGCGGCGCTGCGTGCGGTATCAGATCGACAGCGTACAGGCCGCGCAGGGCGCGGTGACGGTTGCGGGCCGCGCGTGCGTCGAGGTTTTGTACCGCCCGTTTTCCGATGCGGCGCTGCCCGAGCGCATGGCTTGCGAGCTGCCGTTTACGCAGACGGTGGAATGTGCCGGCGCCGACGAGGCCTGCACGGTTTCGGTCTGCTGCCCGGGCGGCGAATGCACGATTCAGCCGCGGGAGGACAGCGTCGGCGAGTACACGATCCTGAATCTCTACCTGAAGCCGACGTTCTGTGTGAAGCTCACGAGGCCCTGCACGGTCTGCGCCGTGAGCGACGCGTTTTCGATCCGCGGCGTGCTGGACGCAAAGTATAAGAGCGCCTCGCTGGAGCGCTGCGAGCAGCTTCCGGCGCGGCAGATCAAGGTGAGCGAGACAATCGCCATTCCGGACGGCGATCTCGAGCGCGTCATTGACCTCTGGTGCGACGGGCTTTCGCTTTCCGCCTTCACCGAAAAGGAAAGCGCGGCCGTGCGCGGTAAGTTCAGCGTCTGCGTACTCTACCAGACGAAGGAAAAGCGCGTGGCGTTCCTCGAGCGGATGCTCGATTTTACCGACAGCCGCGAATGGCCGGGAGAGGGCAAGCTAAGCGCCGCAGGCGAGATCACCGCCGTGCACTTCACGATCACGGATGCCGGCGCGCTTGAATGCACGGCGGAGCTCTCCGTCTTGGAACAGGTGCGCAGCGTGTACGCAGTGCGCGCGGTGGAATCCGCCGAACTCGACGAGACGGCCGCCTGCGACGCTTGCTGCGCCGCGGTGTACTATGCGGCCGCCGGCGAGCGGATCTGGGACATCGCAAAGCGCTATCAGGCACGCGTTTCGGCGATTCAGGCGCACAACGACTGCACGGCGGATACGCTCAGCGAGGACCGGCCGATGATTATATGCCGGAAATAACGCGCAGAAAAAACAGGCAGAAAGGAAAGGGATGCACGCAGTATGGAAGGTTTTAACGTATACAGGGATATGCAGGCGCGCACAAACGGCGAAATTTACATCGGTGTTGTCGGCCCTGTGCGCAGCGGCAAATCCACATTCATCAAGAAATTTATGGACACGATCGTGATTCCGAACATCGGGGACGAGGCGGCGCGCGACCGAGCGGTCGACGAGCTGCCGCAGTCCGCCTCGGGCCGCACGATCATGACGACCGAGCCGAAATTCATTCCCGAGCAGGCGGTCACGGTCAAGATGGACGACACGGCGGAATTCAGCGTCCGCATGATCGACTGCGTCGGCTACATCGTGCCGAGCGCGCTCGGCTATATCGAGGAGGACCAGCCGCGCATGGTGCGCACGCCGTGGTACGACGAGCCGATCCCGTTCAACATGGCGGCGGAAATCGGCACGCAGAAGGTTATCACCGAGCATTCGACGATCGGCCTTGTCATCACAACGGACGGCAGCATCAGCGAAATCCCGCGCGAGGAATACGAGGAGGCCGAGGAGCGCGTCATCAGCGAGCTCAAGGCGACGAATCGCCCGTACATCGTGCTTTTGAACTGCGTCTACCCGAATACGGACGAGGCGCGCCGCCTCGCGGCCGAGCGCTCCGCGCAGTACGGCGTGCCGGTGCTGCCGGTCAACTGCGTTGACATCACCGAGGCGGATATACGCGAGATCCTTGCAAAGCTCCTCTACCAGTTCCCGATCCGCGAGATCCGGCTCGACATCCCGGGCTGGATCATCGATCTCGACGACGAACACTGGCTCAAAAAGGAGATTCTCGACAGCCTCAAGGCCTCCTGCGCGATCCAGCGCGTGTCGCAGGTGGAGGAGGTCACCGCGAGCCTTGCCGCCTGCCCGGACCTCAAATCGGTGCGCGTCTCAAGGCTGAACCTCGGCAGCGGCTCCTGCGTTGTGGAGCTGAACCCGAAGCAGGCGCTTTTCTTCAAGATTCTCGGTGAGCGGACCGGAATCGAGGTGGAGGATGAAACGGCGCTGCTTCAGCACCTGATCGAGATGAACGAGATCAAGAAGAAATTCTCGAAGCTGCAAAGCGCCTACGACGACGTGATGGAGACCGGATACGGCATCGTGATGCCCGAGATGGAGGAGCTCTCCCTCGAGGAGCCGGAGATCATCAAGCAGAACGGCAAATACGGCATCCGCCTGAAGGCCGCCGCGCCCTCGATTCACATGATGCGCACCTGCATCAAGACAGAGGTCACGCCGATCGTCGGGTCGGAGCAGCAGTCCGAGGATCTCGTGCTGTACCTCTTAAAGGAGTTCGAGGAGAATCCCGCGCAGATCTGGGAATCGAACATCTTCGGCAAATCACTGCACGAGCTCGTCAACGAGGGCATGCACAACAAGCTCTACCGCATGCCGGAGGACGCCCGCGGCAAGGTGCGCGAGACGATCGAACGCATCATCAACGACGGCTGCAACGGCCTGCTCTGCATCATTCTGTAAAACCGGGTCTGCTTTTGCGCGCGCTGAAGCAGACCCTTTTTTCTTGGCGCGAAAACAAACGATGAAAATGGGGGGATGATCGATGCAGGTTTATGAGCAGGTCACGCCGGAAGAGCGCGACGCACAGGCGCAGGCAGCCGAAATCATCCGGCCGCACAGCCGCGCAGTGAGCTGGACGCTGCTTCAGGCCGTTATCTGCCTGCTGGTTCTGCTTGCGGCGCTTCTGCTCCGCTCGCTGCTGCCGGCGGTTTACGGCGAGGCGCGGGCGTGGTACGATGCCGAGGTGCAGCGCTCGATCGTTATCACAGCCGATGACGTTTCGGATCGGTAACGCAGAAGTCACGGCGCGCTTCGGCTTTTTCGCCGTGCTTGCCGTGATGCTCTGCCTCGACGGCGGCGCGCATGTTCTGCCTGCGATGCTCGCATGCGCCGTACACGAAGGCGGGCATATCGGGATGGCGCGCCTGTGCGGCATGCGGATCGAGGCGGTGCGCCTGAGCGCGCTAGGCATTCAGATGGTGGGGGATGCGCGCACACTCAGCCATCTGCGCCGCGCGGCGGTGTCGCTTGCGGGGCCGCTCTCGAATCTGCTGGCTTTTGCGCTGCTTTTGCCTCTGCCTCGCGAATACTGCGCCGTGCAGCTCGTCCTGTTTCTGTTCCACATTCTGCCGGCTGTCCCGCTCGACGGCGGCATGGCGCTTTACAGCCTGCTGTGCAGCACCGTGGATATGCGGCGGGCGGCGTGGATCTGCACGGCGATCTCTGTGGTTTTCGCCTTGCTGCTCGGCACGCTCGGCTTCTCGCTCCTCCTGCGCACGCAGTACAATTTTACGCTTCTGCTGCTCGCGCTGTACATTTTGCTGTATCTGGTTTTAAAGCGGCGGGACGGCCTGTGCTGAGGCAGCGTCGTGGGATGCTGCTCGGCGCAGGGGGGCACATAAGCAAAAGGGAACGGCCTCCTCCGGTTTGGAGAAGGCCGTTCCCTTTCCGATTTTTTTGAGCGGGATCAATCCAGCTCGAGCGAGCCGGTGTAGAGCCGGTAGTAGGTGCCCTTTTGGGCAATCAGCTCCTCGTGCGTGCCGCGCTCGATGATGCGGCCGTGGTCGAGCACCATGATCGCGTTCGAATTCTGCACGGTGCTCAGGCGGTGCGCGATGACGAACACGGTGCGGTTTGTCATCAGCGCGTCCATGCCCTGCTGCACGATGGCCTCGGTGCGCGTGTCGATCGAGCTGGTCGCCTCGTCGAGAATCATGACGGGCGGATCGGCGACCGCCGCGCGGGCGATCGAAAGGAGCTGGCGCTGGCCCTGCGAGAGGCTCGCGCCGTTGCCGGAGAGGGGCGTGTCGTAGCCCTGCGGCAGACGGGTGATGAAGTCGTGCGCGCCGGCGAGTTCGGCCGCCGCCATGCACTCCTCGTCGGTGGCGTCAAGCCTGCCGTAGCGGATGTTGTCCATCACGGTGCCGGTGAACAGGTTTGTGTCCTGAAGCACCATGCCGAGCGAGCGGCGAAGATCCGCCTTCTTGATCTTGTTGATGTTGATGCCGTCGTAGCGGATCTTGCCGTCGGCGATGTCGTAGAAGCGGTTGATGAGGTTTGTGATCGTCGTCTTGCCCGCGCCGGTGGAGCCGACAAAGGCCACCTTCTGGCCCGGCTTCGCGTAGAGCGAGACATCGTGCAGCACGACCTTTTCCGGCGTGTAGCCGAAATCCACATCGAACATGCGCACGTCGCCGGCAAGGCGCGTGTATGTCACGCTGCCGTCGTTGTGCGGGTGCTTCCACGCCCAGATGTTGGTGCGCTCCGCGCATTCTTCCAGCGTGCCGTCCGCCTTTTCCTTCGCGTTGACGAGCGTCACGTAGCCTTCGTCCACCTCGGGCTGTTCGTCGAGCAGGGCGAAAATGCGCTGTGTGCCGGCAAGGCCCATGATCACCGAATTGAGTTGGTTCGAAACCTGACTGATGTTGCCGGAGAACTGCTTCGTCATGTTGAGGAACGGCACGACGAGGCTGATGCTGAACGCAAGGCCGGAAATACTGACGTTCGGCGTGTTGTTGAGCAGGAAAATGCCGCCTATGATCGCGACGATGACGTAAAGCACGTTGCCGATATTGTTGAGGATCGGCATGAGCATGTTCGCATAGCGGTTTGCCTTTTCGGCGTCGGCGAACAGCGCGTCGTTGATCTCGTCAAAATTTGCTTTCGTCTCCTCCTCGTGGCAGAAAACCTTGACGACTTTCTGACCGTTCATCAGCTCCTCCACGAAGCCCTCGGTGCGGCCGAGCGCCTGCTGCTGGCGGATGAAGTAGCGCGCCGAGTTGCCGCCGATCTTCCGCACAACGAGGAACATGAACACGACGCCGAGCAGGATGACGAGCGTCATCCACAGGCTGTAGTACAGCATAATGCAGAGGATCGTGATCACGGTGACCGTGGAAATGATGAGCTGCGGCATGCTCTGGGAAATCATCTGGCGCAGCGTGTCGATGTCGTTCGTGTAGTAGCTCATGACATCGCCGTGGTTGTGCGTGTCGAAATAGCGGATCGGCAGGTCCTGCATGCCGTTGAACATTTTTTCACGCATCTTGGCGAGCGAGCCCTGCGTGATCACAGCCATGAGCTGCGTATAAACGACGCCGGCTACAAGGCTCAGCCCGTAGAAAACAGCCAAAATGGCGACGAGGCCGAGAATATTGCCGGAAACGCTCGCCCAGTCGCCGGTCTGCCAGCTCTGCTCGACCGCGGCGATGACGTTCTGCATGAAGATCGAGGGGATGGAGCTGATGACGGCATTCAGGAGAATGCACAGCAGCGTGACGGGGAGAAGAACAGGATAAAAGCTGAAAAGCATGCGGATCAGGCGGAGCAGAACGGTTTTGCGGCCGCCCTTTTTGACATTATTCTTCATCGCTGTTTTCACCTGCCTTATTCTGAGAAGTATAGACCTCGCGGTAAATATCGCTCGACTGCATGAGCTCGTCGTGCGAGCCTACGGCGCGGATCCGGCCGCTGTCCATGACGATGATGCGGTCGGCGTCCTGCACGGAGGCGATGCGCTGCGCGATGATGATCTTTGTCGTTTCGGGGATGAATTCGCGGAACGCCTGACGGATCAGCGCGTCGGTGCGCGTGTCGACGGCGCTCGTCGAGTCGTCGAGAATCAGGATCTTCGGTTTTTTCAGCAGGGCGCGCGCGATGCACAGGCGCTGCTTCTGGCCGCCGGAGACGTTGCTGCCGCCCTGCTCGATGTGCGTGTCGTAGCCGTAGGGGAACTGCTGGATGAACTCGTCCGCCTGCGCCAAGCGGCAGGCTTCCTCGAGCTCCGCGTCGGTGGCGTCCTTATTGCCCCAGCGCAGGTTCTCCTTGATCGTGCCGGAAAACAGCTCGTTCTTTTGCAGAACGACGGCGACCTGATTGCGCAGCGCGGTGAGGTCGTAGTCGCGCACATCGACGCCGCCGACCTTGACACAGCCCTCCGTTGCGTCGTACAGGCGGGGGATGAGCTGGATCAGGCTCGATTTGGAGGAGCCCGTGCCGCCGATTACGCCGATGATCTCGCCCGAGCGGATGTGCAGGTCGACGTCCGAAAGCGCCATCTTAGAGGCGGCTTTCGAATACTTGAAGCTGACGTGGTCGAAGTCGATTGAGCCGTCGCGCACCTCGGTGACGGCGTTTTCGGGGCTGTGGAGCGTGCTCTCCTCGTTCAGCACCTCGACGATGCGCTCCGCCGATTCGGCGGCCATCGTGATCATGACGAACACCATCGAGAGCATCATCAGGCTCATCAAGATCTGGAAGCTGTAGGTGAGCAGGGAGGACATCTGGCCGACGTCGAGGTCAAGCCCGTGCGAGGTGATGACCGTGTAGGAGCCGTAGGAGAGGACGAACACCATGACGCCGTAGATGCAGAACTGCATCAGCGGGTTGTTGACCGCCAGAATGCGCTCGGCCTTGGTGAAATCCGCCTTGACGTCCTCGGCGGCAGCGTCGAACTTTTTCTTTTCGTAGTCCTCGCGCACGTAGGATTTGACGACGCGCATGCCGCGGATGTTCTCCTGAATCGAGCTGTTGAGCGCGTCGTACTTCTTGAATACGCGGCGGAAAAGCGGCATCGTCTTGCGGATGACGAAATACAGGCCGATGCCGAGGATCGGGATCGTTAAAAGGAAGATCAGCGCCATTTTGCCGCCCATAATGATGCCCATCGTGAAGGAGAAAATGAGCATCAGCGGGCAGCGGATCGCCGTGCGGATAATCATCATGTAGGCCATCTGCACGTTGGTGATGTCGGTCGTCAGGCGTGTGACGAGGCTTGAGACGGAGAAGCGGTCGATATTTTCGAACGCGTACCCTTGAATTTTGTAGAACATATCCTTGCGCAGGTTGCGCGCGAAGCCGCAGCTTGCCGTGGAGCAGGCCGAGCCTGCGAGAGCGCCGCCATGACGATCAGCACGGCGCCGTAGCCGAGCAGCACGTTCATGGAGCATCCGGCCTTGATCTCATTGACGAGGTTGGCGATGAGGAACGGAATGATACATTCCAAAATCACTTCGCCGGAAACGAATATTGGCGTGAGCAGGGAGGGCTTTTTGTATTCCCGTATGCTCTTTGCCAGCGTTTTGATCATAAGAACCTTTCCTTTCCAAAGTGTATTTCGGGAACCGGGCGTTCCCGCAGCCGGTCCGGCAGAAATACAGGGCGCAGCCTGAAACGGAAGCCGCTCCCCAAGCCGTGCGGATCTGCGGCTTGGGGAGCGGCTGCGCTGAGAGGTGGCGGGCTGCCGGCCGCACTCCCCTGTATTCTGCATGAGGACAAAGTAAATTTTACGACGAAATTTTTTAAAAATCAATAGGAAAGGTCCAAGGTTTTCTAATGAAAAACCAATTTCGTAGCATTCGCCAATGTGCGGCCGGATTTCTTGAAAAAGAAAAACAAATCACCCTAAATAGGTGAATGCAGGGAACAAAAATCAGCCGCTTGATTATCGCCGAAGGAAACTTTACTGCCGCGCTTCGCGCCCGCGGCGGCTATTCGTCCGGCGGCGCGGCTTTTCGGGCCATCTGCCATGCGGCTTCCTTTAATTTCGCAAAGCTCGCCTCGCCGATGACGTGCTCCAGCCTGCAGGCGTCCTGCGCCGCAATATCGCAGGGGAGGCCGGCTTCTATGAGCTGCCTTGTGAAACACTGGTGCTTTTCGTAGACCTGCGCGGCGGTTTGCAGGCCCTGCTCCGTGAGGGAGAGCGCGCCGTCCGCCGCTTTCAGCGGGTATTTCTGTTTGACCAGCACCTTGACGGCCCGGCTGACGGAGGGATTTTTCACGCCCAAATGCTCCGCCGCATCCACTTTCCCATATGGTCCAGAATCCGCATCCGCAGGGCATGATTTATCTTGCGAATTAGTTTGTGCTAACTGCGGCGGTTATTATGCAGGATATTCCGGCAGCCGTCAACCACCTGAAAGACGTTTCAGGCAGGACGAAAGCGGCGCCGCGCGGCTTATTTTTTCAATGTTTATCTGGTATAATTTCCAATATTCATTAGTTAGAGCTAATCGAGGATTGTGCCAAAACAGATAGGCTTGTGCCAAATCCGCACAGGAGCGACGCCTGTGATTGCCATACGCAATTGTAGATGAGACCATCCGGCTGCCGCAGCCTATCCATTTTTTACCGCATCTTTCAGCAGAAATTTGGGGAGACGCCGCAGGCCGTATAAAGGCTGCTCCCAAAAGAATAATTTTATGCGGCGCTTGTGTTTTCCGGCTGTGTACCGGCCGGAGCACTCAGCTCTTTTCGAGGCGGGCAGAGCGTGAAAATCGCTTCTTCCAAAGGGATAAGAGCCGCCCGGCTGTGGGGGCCGCGCAAATTCATTCGGAATCCGAGTTGTGGAGCGGGGCGAAATATGCTATAATAGCCCCATGGCGTGCGCAAAGGGCCTGAAATGGGGCTTTTCGCACGGTTTTCGCTGTGCGGGCCGCGCGCCGGAGCGAAACAGAGCTGAAAAACTACGGAAATACAATGGGGGAGATCCTATGGAACTGAGCCCGAAATTGGACAGGATCCTGCCGAAGGTGCAGAAGCCGGGGCGCTACGTCGGCGGCGAGCTCAATTCGGTCGTGAAAAATAAAGAGGAGGTGGACGTGCGCTTTGCGTTCTGCTTTCCGGATACGTACGAGATCGGCATGTCGCACCTCGGTATCAAGATCCTTTATTCGCTGATGAACCGCGTCGATTACATCTGGTGCGAGCGCGTCTTTGCGCCGTGGATCGACATGGAGCAGGCTATGCTGGAAAACGGCATCCCGCTCTACGGCCTCGAAAGCGGCGACCCGGTGAGCGAGTTCGACTTCATCGGCTTCACGCTGCAGTACGAGCTGAGCTACACGAATATTCTGAACATGCTGAAGCTCTCGGGCGTGCCGCTTCTGTGCCGCGACCGCACGGCGCTGAAAAATATCGTCGTCGCGGGCGGGCCGTGCGCGTGCAACCCGGAGCCGCTGACCGACTTTATCGACATCTTTTTCCTCGGCGACGGCGAGGAGATGGACCTCGAGGTAATCGAGCTGTTCCGCCGCTGCCGCGCCGAAAACAAGACGAAATACGAATTTTTGAAAGAGGCCGCGCAGATCGAAGGCGTCTACGTGCCGGCGCTCTACGACGTCGAGTACAATGACGACGGCACCGTGAAGCGCTATATCCCGAAGGACGGCGCGCCCGCAGCGGTGAAGAAGCGCGTTGTGAACGACGTGGACAACATGTATTTCCCCGAAACCTTCGTCGTGCCGTTCCTCGACATCGTCCACGACCGCGCGGTCGTGGAGGTGCTGCGCGGCTGCATCCGCGGCTGCCGCTTCTGTCAGGCGGGCTTTCTGTACCGCCCGTTCCGTGAAAAGAGCGTGGAGACGATCAACCGGCAGGCGAAAAGCCTGTGCGAGACGACCGGTTACGACGAGATCTCGCTCTCCTCGCTCAGCACGAGCGACTACGGCTGTCTCTTTGAACTCTTGGACACGCTGCACACATGGAGTGAAGACGACCGCGTCAGCGTTTCGCTTCCGTCCCTGCGCGTCGATAATTTCTCAACTGAGCTGACCGACAAGATCGCCTCGGTGCGAAAGAGCGGCCTCACCTTTGCGCCGGAAGCCGGCACGCAGCGCCTGCGCGATGTCATCAACAAGAACGTGCTGGAGGACGAGCTCAAGCGGACCGTTTCGATCGCCTTCAACAACGGCTGGACCAAGGTGAAGCTGTATTTCATGATCGGCCTGCCGACCGAGACCGACGAGGACGTCGCCGGCATCACGCAGCTCGGCCAGCAGGTGGTCGATTGGTATTATGAGGCCGAAAACCGCGAGAAGGGCAAGCGCCCGGCCGTCACGGTCAGCGCGGCGGCGTTTGTGCCGAAGCCCTTCACGCCGTTCCAGTGGTTCGGCCAGGATACGATCGAGACGCTCGAGAGAAAGCAGAAGCTGCTGAAATCCTCTGTGACCTCGCGCAAGCTGACCGTCAACTACCACGGCGCGGAGACGAGCTTCCTCGAGGCCGTGTTTGCGCGCGGCGACCGGAAGCTCAACGCGGTCCTGCTCGAGGCGCACCGCCGCGGCCTGCGCTTCGACGGCTGGGCGGACTGCTTTGACTTCGACGCGTGGATGCAGATCTTCGCCGACCTCGAAATCGACCCCGCGTTCTACGCAAACCGGCAGCGTAGCTTCGACGAGGTGCTGCCGTGGGACCACCTCGACTACGGAATCAAGAAGTCGTTCCTCATCGAGGAATGCAAGCGCGCCTACGCGGCGCAGACGACGCCGAACTGCCGCGAAAAATGCTCGAACTGCGGCGCGGCGTGCTTTAAGGGAGGGCTGTGCGTTGAGAAAAGATGTTAGGGTCTGGTTTTCCAAGACCGGCACGGCGCGGTACATTTCACATCTCGATTTGAACCGCTGCATGTCCCGCGCGTTTCACAAGGCGAAGCTGCCGCTGTGGTACACGGAGGGCTTTAATCCCCACGTGTTCCTGACCTTTGCGGCGCCGCTCTCGCTCGGCTTTGAGGGGCGGCGCGAGTCGATGGACATCCGCCTGATCGAGGAGATGCCGTATGCGGAGCTGATCGAAAAGCTGAACGCCGGCCTGCCGCGTGATATCCGCGTCTACGCGGTCACGGAGCCGAAGATGAAGGGGAACGACATCGCGAACGCCGAATATGTGCTGCGTGCCGAGACGGGCGACCCGGCGGCCTTGCAGGCGGCGCTCGAGGGCGTGCTCGCGCAGCCGGAACTGCTCGTGCAGAAGCACACGAAGAAGGGCGAGCGGACTGTGGATATCCGCCCGTATTTTGCGGACATGCGCTTTGAGCCGGAGGACGGCTGTCTCGCGATGACGGTCCGGCTGCCTGCGGGCAATCAGGGCGGCATCAATCCGACGCTGTTCATCGATGCGGCGGAAAAGCTGCTCGGCCGCGCCATTCCGACGCGCGTCGAGCGGACGGGGCTGTTCGACGGCAGTTTCCGGGAATTCCAATAAACGGCAAAATAAATAGCAGACGAAAGAAGCCGCAGCAGGTGTCAAGCACATCTGCCGCGGCTTTTTTTGCGGCACAGAGCAGAGGGGGGCCGTGGGCGGCACGGCGGCAATGCCGCAGGAGAGAGCGGCGCGCTTTTTTCGGCGAAATGCGGGATGTGTGAATTCTGCCGCATAATACGCGCGCTTTTCCAATAAATATTTATAGATTTTACAGGGAGGAATGCACGATGACGAGCAACAAAGCCACAGCGGCCGTTCTACCCCGGCGGCCCCTTGTGGGGCGCTTTCTCAAAAATCTGAGGAAGTATTGGCAGTATTACATCCTGCTGCTCCCGGCGCTGGCCTATTTTCTGATCTTCTGCTACGGGCCGATGTACGGGGCGCAGATCGCCTTTCGGAATTTCAACGCGCGGGACGGTATCACCGGCAGCGCTTGGGTGGGATTCGCCCACTTCGAGCGGTTTTTTCGCTCGCCGTATTTCGGCAGCCTGCTGCGCAACACCTTTGTGATCAGCATTTACGGGCTGCTCGCGGGCTTTCCGCTTCCGATTCTTCTGGCGCTTTCCCTGAACGAGCTGAAGGGAACGAAGGTGAAAAAGCTGGCGCAGACCGTCACCTATGCGCCCTATTTTATCTCGACGGTCGTCATGTGCGGCATGCTCATCGCGTTTTTGAACCCGAATACCGGCATCATTAACAAGCTGATTGCGGCGCTCGGCGGCGAGCCGGTCCCGTTTCTCAGCGAGGCCGCGCTGTTCCCTTCCATCTACGTGTGGAGCGGCGTGTGGCAGGGAACGGGCTGGGGCAGCGTCATCTATTTTGCGGCGCTTTCGGGCGTGGACCCGCAGCTTTTGGAAGCGGCCACGCTAGACGGCGCTACCCGCTGGCAGAAGATCTGGTACGTCAACCTGCCGGCTCTGATGCCGACCATTGTCATCATGCTGATCATGAACTGCGGCAGCCTGCTTTCCGTCGGCTACGAAAAGGCCTTTTTGCTGCAGAACGCCCTGAACCTCGAGACCTCGGAGGTCATCTCCACCTATGTGTATAAGACGGGGCTGGTCAGCGCGCAGTACAGTTTTTCCACGGCCATCGGCCTCTTTAATTCCGTTGTGAACTTGATTTTGCTCGTCACCGTAAACGCCGTGTCCCGCAGGATCGGCGAGAACTCGCTCTGGTAAGGCTTTCGGGCGGAAAGGAAGGTATGTGAAATGACAGGCATTGCGGTCCATCCTTCGAAAAGGCTGCGGCGCACGCGCGGCGACGCCGTGTTCGGCGCCGTCAACACGGTTTTCATCGCGCTGTCCGTGCTCGTCACGCTTTACCCGCTGCTCTATGTGCTCAGCGCCTCGATCAGCGACCCAAATAAGGTGAATTCCGGCGCGATGTGGCTGTGGCCGGTGGACGTTACGTTTCTGGGCTACCGGAAGGTGTTCAGCAACCCGGACATTTGGAGCGGCTACCGCAACACGATCTATTACACGGTGTTCGGCACGCTCATCAATCTGGCGCTGACGCTGCCCTGCGCCTACGCGCTCGCTAAAAAGCGGCTCCCGCTGAAAAAGCTCATCAACTTCATCATTTTGTTTACGATGTTTTTCAGCGGCGGCCTGATCCCGCTGTATATGCTCGTCAACGGCATGCAGCTTTTGGATACCGTGTGGGCGGTGGTGCTGCCCACGGCGGCCTCGGCCTATAACATCATCATCGCCCGCACCTTTATGGAGACGACGATTCCGGAGGGGCTGGAGGAGGCCGCGGAGATCGACGGATGCGACCCGTTCAGGACGTTTTTCCGCATCATTCTCCCGCTTTCCAGCCCGATCATCGCGGTGATGGCGCTGTTCTACGGCGTGGGGCACTGGAACAGCTATTTCAACGAGATGATTTTCCTGAGCACGCGAAGCAAATTTCCCCTGCAGGTGATCCTGCGCGAGATCATTATCATCACGCAGATGACGAGCAGCGGCACCGTCACGAATATGGAAGCGCAGACGCAGGCGCAGATGCAGCAGCTTGCCGGCGTGATCAAGTATTCCGTCATGATCGTATCGACGCTGCCGATCATCCTCGTGTACCCGTTTTTGCAGCGGTTTTTTGTGAAGGGCGTCATGATCGGTTCGATCAAGGGGTAAGCAAAGCGCGCCCCTTTCGAAAATAAATTCAGATTGGGAAGGAAGAGACAGATGAAGACAAGACAGCTCTTGGCGTCCGTTCTCGCATCGGCGCTGCTCGTGGCCGCTGCCGCCGGATGTGGCGATGGCGGGTCCGCCGCCGCGGAGTCCTCCGAGCCGCAGGCCGTGCAGAGCGGCGCTGCGGACGGGCAAACGGATCTTGACAACGTCAACGAGGAGGGGTATCCTGTTGTTAAGGAGGCCATCACCGTCACCATGATGGGCCAGAAGGCCGGCATCCACGGCGACTGGGACAAAATGGAGTTTTTCGAGATCATGCGGGATATGACCGGCATCGATTTTGAATTTGACACGCCCGCCAGCGAGGTGCTGGAGGAAAAGAAGAACCTCGCGCTCAACAGCGGCAATTACGCGGAGGTTCTGTTCGGCACGAATCTCACCCGCGACCAGCAGGTGAAGTACGGCAGTCAGGGGATTCTGCTGCCGCTCGAGGACCTGATCGACCGCTACTGCCCGAATATTCAGACGATGTTCGAGGAGAACGACGGCGTGCGCGCCTCAATGACCGCGCCGGACGGCCACATCTACGCGCTGGGGCAGCTCGCGACGAGCCCGCTCAAGGCCACGGCGATGTGGGTCAACATCGACTGGCTGGACGCGCTTGGCGTTGACCCCGACGACCTGCCCACCGATGTGGACGGCCTCTTCGATCTGCTCGTCCGCTTCCGCGACGAGGACCCGAACGGCAACGGCGTTCAGGATGAAATCCCGCTCAACGTGTTCGACGACGCGGATAAGGGCGACGGCCTCTACAGGAATATGATGCCGTATTTCGGCGTTCTGCACCCGGAATTCTATGTGGACGACGACGGCAAAATCCATTACGGCATGACCGACGACAACGCGCGGGTCGCGTTCGAGTATTTCAATAAGCTCTGGGCCGAGAACCTCATCAGCCACGACGCCTACACGCAGAGCTCGGCCGATGCGATCGCCAAGGGCGCCGAGGGCCTGAACGGCGCCGGTTTCCACGCGCTGCCTCGCTTCGTGTTCGGCAACATGTCGATCGAGAAGGAAGCCACCTACCCGATGATGCCGGCTCTCTCCAGCGCGGTGAACCCGGAGCAGACCTGCGTCGGCGGCACGGGTATCTCGCAGGGCGTTTTCGCGCTGACCGACAAGTGCTCTGAGGAGACGGCCGCCGCCATGATGCGCTGGGTCGATTACCTCTACAGCGAGGAGGGCTCGTGGCTCATCCATTACGGGCCCGAGGGGCATATCTGGGAATATTCCGAAAATGACCCGAGCCTGCACGTGTACATCCAGCCCACCGACGGCCGCAACGTGGAGGAGGTCCGCGGCGGCGAGATCACCCCGGACTGCGGCGTGTCCTGCCCGAAGTGGGTGCGCGAGAGCACCGAGGGCGCGTGGGACGATGTGCAGCAGCAGGCCCGCATCGCGTGGAGCGAGAAGAACCTGAACCCCTATGTGAAGACCGCGCTGCCCGATCTGTTCCTCACGGAGGAGGAGCAGGCCGTGATCGACATGTACTACACGGATGCGAAGAAATACCGGCAGGAAAACGCCGCGAAGTTCGTCGTGGGCGACAAGTCCTTTGACGAGTGGGACGCCTTCGTCGACGGCATGTGCAGCATGGGCGTTGAAGAGATGATCGGCGCTTACCAGTCTGCCTATGACCGCTGGGCGGAAGCCAACCAATAAAGCGGGCGGAATTTTTTCTCTGTGACGGGAGGCCGGCCCCGGCAAGATGACGCTTCAAATAGTTTATCCAGCTGGGGCCGGCTTTTTAATATCGGCCGCACGATCTGCAAGGGATATGCGGCCCATTAAAAGGAGTGGTATTGCAGGATGAAGCAGCACCTTTCAGACTATGTAAACCCGTATATCGGCACGATTTCCCACATGCTCACTTCCACAAGGCCGGAGGTCATGTACCCCTACGGCATGGCGCGCAGTACGCCCGTGGCGGACGACTGCGGCGACTACTACTGCAATGACCGGCTGCGTGGCTTTTCCCTCGGCGCGGCGCACATCATGCCCGGCATGGACGGCGATTTTGAAAACACATTTGACCACAGCCGCGAGGATTCCCGCTGCTATTTCCAGCGCATAGAACTGGACCGCCACGGCATCACGGCGGAAAGCACGGTCACCCGCCACGTCTATCTCCACCGGTTTGCAGGGCAGAACAGCCTGAAGCTGGTCTATCCGGACGGCGAAGCCTTTGCGGAGCGGGACGCCGTCTGGGTCAAGCTGCCGCTTGCCGGAAAGCGCGGGCGCGTGATGCAGTACACCTGCGTCAAGGTCAGCGGCGGCGTCCGAATCCTCGCGCAGGAGGAAAACGCGCTCGTGCTCGCCGCGCCGGAAGAAACGGTGGTCACAGGCGCCGTTTCGCTCATCTCCTTTGAGAGTGCCGAAAACAGCCTGCGCCTTGAGGCGGCGGGCCGAGGCTTCGACGAGCTGAAGGCGCTGGCGCAGCGTGTCTGGGACGCGCAGCTCGAGAAGATCTGCGTGACCGGCGGCACGGAGGACAAAAAGACCGTGTTCTACACCGCGATGTACCGCGCGTTTCAGCGCATGACCGATTTTACCGAGTACGGGAAATACTACAGCGGCTTCGACGGCAAGGTGCACGAGGGCGTGTTCTACAATAACGACGGCCTGTGGGATACCTTCCGCTGCATGCACCCTTTGCAGCTTCTCGTGGACGCCGGCCGCCACCGGGACATTCTCGAAAGCTACAACGCGATGTACCGGCAGAGCGGGCTGATGCCTTCGTTCCCGGGCGTTGAGGGCGACCTGCCGGTGATGATCGGCTTTCACGCGGCGTCCCTCTTCGCGGACGCGCAGGCGAAGGGCATCGAGGCCGATTACGAGACGGCCTACGCGGGCATCCGAAAGAACGCGACGGAGCAGTCGATGATGCCGTGGTGCTGCGGCGCGCCGGCAGGCGAGCCGGAGCGCTGCTACTGGGAGAAGGGCTTTTTCCCGGCGCTGAAAAAGGGGGAGACGGAGGACTGCCCGCACGCCCACGCCTTTGAGCGCCGCCAGTCCGTTGCGGTGACGCTTGAGCACTGCTACGACGATTGGTGCGCCGGAAGGCTCGCTGAATCGCTCGGCAGAAAGGACGACGCGGCGATGTTTTTCCGCCGCGCGGCGGGCTACCGCACGCTTTACAATCCGGAAATCGGCTTTATGGCCCCGAAATCGATCGACGGCGCGTGGGTGGAGGATTTCGACCCGAAGTTTTCCGGCGGCATGGGCGGCCGGGACTACACCACGGAGAACAACACGTGGACGTATACATGGTCCGTACTGCAGGACCCCGAGGGCCTTGCGGCGCTGATGGGCGGCCCGAAGCAGGCGGCGGAGAAGCTGGACCAGCTTTTCCGCGAGGGCTTCCGCGGGGAAAAGAGCAAGTACGTGTATCTCGGGCAGTTCCCGGATTCGACCGGTCTGATGGGGCAGTTCGCGATGGGCAACGAGCCTTCGTTCCACATTCCGTACCTCTACGATTATTTTGGCGAACCGTGGAAGGCGCAGAAGCGGCTGCGCGACCTGATGGACATCTGGTTTACAAATTCGCCCACGGGTATCTGCGGCGACGAGGACGGCGGTGCGATGTCGAGCTGGTTCGTTTTCTCCGCGATGGGCTTTTATCCGGTCTGCCCCGGCAAGGCGGAGTACGCGCTTGGCACGCCGCTTTTCGACAGCATGGCGCTGCACATGGAAAACGGGAACACGTTCCGGGTTGTCAGCCCGGGCGCGGGCGACGGACTGCGCTACATCAAATCCGCGCGCCTGAACGGGCGGCCGCTCGAAAGGCCGTTCCTCACGCATGCGCAGATCGTCTCCGGCGGCGAGCTCGTGCTCGAAATGAGCCGCATTCCGGCGCGCTGACCGGCGGGGAGAACGGGATCTGTTCAAAAATATAACGGTGTGTTGCAGCCGGGCGCTTCCTGTGCTATACTGTAAAAAGGAAGCGTCCGGCTGTTTTGCTGGCCGCGGCGCATCGGCAGGCGTGCGGGCCGCAGCGCCCTTTAGAGCGCGCCGCCGGGAAATCGAGGATTTTCCGGCAAAAAATACTTGCTTTTTCCGCGGGGATGTGCTATGATATTGAAGCATTTGAAATCCGTCGGCCCTCACAAGCTGCCGATGGGGTTCGATGCACGGTGCAAACCGCGTCATTGAAGCGGGCAGTCCTCTGTGCATGCAGGCTCTGCGGGCACATGAATGTCTGAGTATAATTTAGGAGGAAAATCAAATGGACGCACTTAAGATCATTGCCGCCGAATCCGTCAAGGAGCAGGCGCCCCAGTTCAGCGTTGGCGATACCGTTCGCGTCAGCGTTAACATCCGCGAGGGAGAGAGAGAGAGAATCCAGCAGTTCGAGGGCACGGTCATCGCCCGCAAGGGTTCCGGCGTCGGCGAAACCTTCACCGTCCGCCGTGTTTCCTACGGCGTCGGCGTGGAGAGAGTTTTCCCGCTGCATTCCCCGAACGTGAAGGACGTCGCGATCGTCCGCAAGGGCCGCGTACGCCGTGCGAAGCTCTACTACCTGCGCGACAGAGTCGGTAAGGCTGCAAAGGTCAAGGAGCAGCTTCGATAATCGAATAGCACACGGAATAAAAGGGGCAAAGCATTGTCCCTTTTTTGCTTTATTTGCGGAGAACAGATATATGGAAAAAGTTAGCAACAATCCGCCGATGGCGCCGTCGAAGGGCGTGAAAACCCTGTACGAATGGCTTGAGGAAATCGTCATTGCGCTCACGCTCGTGGTTCTTGTATTCACGTTTTTGTTCCGCGTCGTCACGGTGACGGGCGAATCCATGCTGCCGAACTTCGTGGAGGGCCAGAAGCTGATCGTCACGAATCTCGGCCATTCGGTCGAACAGGGGACGGTCGTGGTCGCGACGAATGTTCTGAGCGAGCCGATCATTAAGCGTGTGATCGCGACGGAGGGCCAGACCGTTGACATCGACTACGAGACGGGCACCGTCTATGTGGACGGCGAGCCGGTGGACGAGACGCTGTTCGGCCTTGAAAACGGCATCACGACGCGCCCGTACAGCATGCTGGAAGCGATGGTTTTCCCGCAGACGGTGCCGGAGGGCTGCGTTTTTGTCCTCGGCGACAATCGGAGCGTCTCGAAGGACAGCCGCTACACCGAGGTCGGCATGGTCGATACGCGGCACATTCTGGGCGAGGCGGTGTTCACGCTCTACCCGTTCGACCGCTTCGGCGCGATCGAATGACGGAAAAAGGAGGCGCAGAAAATGAGTGAAGTACAGTCGGTGCAGTGGTTCCCGGGGCATATGGCGAAAACGCGCCGCGCGATTCAGAGCAGCTTAAAGCTCGTCGACGTCGTCGCGGAGCTGATCGACGCGCGCATCCCGGTGAGCAGTCGCAACCCGGTTTTGAAGGGCATCATCGGCAGCAAGCCGAAGATCGTCCTGATGAATAAGGCCGATATGGCCGACCCCGCGCAGACCGCGCAGTGGGTCGAGTATTTTAAGCAGCACAAAACGGTCGCGATCCCGATCGACTGCAAGACGGGCAGAGGCCTGAACCGCCTGATGCCCGAGATCCGCGGCATCCTGCGCGAGCAGATCGCCGCGTGGGAGCGCAAGGGTATGACCGGCCGGCCGATCCGCATCATGGTTGTCGGCGTGCCGAACGTCGGCAAGTCATCGCTGATCAACCGCCTCTGTAAGGGCGGCGGCGCGGGTAAGGCCGCGGTGCAGGATAAGCCGGGCGTGACGCGCCGCAACCAGTGGTTCACGATCGGCAAGGGCTTCGAGCTGCTCGATACGCCGGGCGTGCTCTGGCCGAAGTTTGAGGACCCGGTTGTCGGTGAGCATCTCGCGTTTACCGGCGCGGTACGCGACGAAATCCTCGACACGGAGGGGCTTTCCTACCGCCTGCTCGAGCTGCTGCAAATGCTGTACCCGCAGGCAGTCAACGCGCGCTACAAGACGGAGATCGACCCGGCCGAAGGACTCAAGGGCCACGAGATCCTCGAGCGCATCGGCAGAAAGCGCGGCATGCTGATGGCCGGCGGGGAGATCGACACCGAGCGCGCGGCGGTCAATGTGCTGGACGAATACCGCGGGGGCAAGCTGGGGCAGATCACGCTCGAGCCGGTGGGCCGGCCGCTGGTATAAGATATGCGGGCGGATATTATCGGATACCTCAGATGTGAAATCCGCAGGCGCTGTGAAAGCGAAGGTAATTTTTTCGGCATGGGCTGCTGGCATCACATCCTTGCGGTTGTAAAAAATGCAGTTGAGCTGGCGCCGCAGTACGGCGCCGATCCGGAGGTTGTCGAGATTGCGGCGTGGTTGCACGATATTGCTTCCGTCACAGATTATGCGCTGTATGCGGAGCATCATATCCACGGCGCGGAGATGGCGAAGGATATCCTTGCAAAATTAGACTACGATCCGGAGAAAACAGCCCTTGTACAGCGGTGTATTTTGAATCACAGGGGCAGCAGGCGCATGGAAAAGCATTCTCCGGAGGAGATCTGTGTTGCGGACGCGGATGCCGTGTCGCATTTCGACGCGGTTCCGTCCCTGTTTTATTTGGCCTTTGTGAACCGGGACCTCGGTATAGATGAGGGAACGCAGTTTGTCGTGGGCAAATTGGAGCGCAGCTATAATAAGCTGTCCGCGCAGGGAAAGAGAATCTGCCGGGACAAGTATAGGCGCGTCATGGCGGCTGTTGCCGGGTGCGCCGCGCCGGGCTGAGTACCAAAGCCCGATTGAGCGCCGGAATGGAGAGAAAGAACATAAAGATGGATTATACCTATGAGCATGACGCATACCTGCGCGGCTGCACGGCGGTGTGCGGGATCGATGAGGCGGGCAGAGGCCCGCTGGCCGGGCCGGTCTATGCGGCGGCGGTTCTGCTGCCGGAGGGGCTTGTGATCGACGGCCTCAACGATTCGAAGAAGCTGAGCGAGAAGAAGCGCGAGCTGCTTTTTCCGGTGATTCAGGAAAACGCGCTGGCCTTTGGCATCGGCTTCGCCGACGAGAAGGAGATCGACGAGATCAACATTTTACAAGCGACGTTCCTCGCGATGCGCCGCGCCTTTGATGCGATGCAGCGGCGCTGCGACTACGTTTTGATCGACGGCAACCGCATGCCGCCGATGCCGGTGCCCGGGGAGGCCGTTGTCAAGGGCGACGCGAAAAGCCCGAGTATCGCGGCGGCATCGATCCTCGCAAAAGTTTCGAGGGACCGTGTGATGCTGGAATATGCGAAGCAGTACCCCGAATATCAATTTGAGAAGCACAAGGGCTATGGCACGAAGGCGCACGTTGAGGCGCTGCGCGCGTTCGGGCCGTCGCCGATCCACCGCAGGACGTTCCTGAAGAAAATTCTGGGCTAGGGGGCGGTTTTATGCCGAACACGGCTTCCGGCGGGGCCGGCGAGCGCTTTGTGGCCGAGTATCTGCGCAAAAAGGGCTACCGCATCGCCGCGGTGAATTTCCGCTGCCGCTTCGGGGAGATCGACATCGTCGCGGAAAACGGGCGGTATATCGCCTTTGTCGAGGTCAAGACGCGCGGCGCGGGGAGCTTTACGCACCCGTTTGAGGCGATCACGCCGGGCAAGCGCGCGCGGATCGTCAAAACCGCGCAGTTTTACCTGCTCGGGCATCCCACCGGCCTGCAGCCGCGCTTCGATGCTGCGGCGGTCTTTATGCCCGGAGATGCGCCGGCGCGGATCGAATACCTCGAAAACGTATTTTTCGGATGAAAGGCTGGGGAGACTATGCAGTATTTTGACCTGCACTGCGACACGCTTGTGGAATGCCTGAACAAGAAGGCGTCGTTGCTGCACAACGACCTGCACGTCAGCGTGGAAAAGGGCGCGCATTTTGCACCGTACATCCAGTGTGCGGCGGTTTGGCTGCCGGATACCGTGCGCGGCGCCGCGGCATTCGCGTATTTTGAGCGCCATGCCGATTTCTTTGACCGCGCGGCGGAGAGCGGCGCGTTCCGCATGATCCGCACCGGCGCCGATATTGCGGCGATGGAGAACACGTGGGGCGTCGGGCTGATGCTCACCGTTGAGGGCGGCGCGGCGGCTGCCGGGGAGCTCGGGAACATCGCGCGCATGCGTGCGCGCGGCGTGCGTATGATGACGCTCACGTGGAACGGCAGCAACGAGATCGGCAGCGGCGTGCTTTCCGGCGACACGTTCGGCCTGACGCCCTTCGGCCGGAAAGCCGTGGCCGAGCTGGAGCGGCAGGGCATCGTGATCGATGTCTCGCACGCGAGCGAGCGCCTTTTCGACGACGTGGCGGCGCATACATCGCGCCCGTTCGTCGCCTCGCACTCAAACGCAAAGGCGGTCTGCGGCCACGCGCGCAACTTGACGGACACGCAGTTCAAGGTGATCTGCGCGCGCGGCGGGCTCGTCGGCCTGAATTACTACAAGGCATTTCTGAACGATGCACCGGAAAAGGCGGATATCGAGGATATTTTTGCACACGCGGAGCATTTTCTCGCGCTCGGCGGCGCGGATGCGCTCGCGATGGGCAGCGATTTCGACGGCTCCACGATGCCGCACGGCGTCACGGGGCTCGAATCGGTCGAGTCGATCGCGGAGGTTTTCCTGCGGCACAACCTTTCCGAGGGGCTTGTGCGGAAAATTTTCTTTGAAAATGCGGCTTCTTTTTTCAAACGCTTTGACACAGGAGCCTGAATACAGTATAATGGGGTTGCCCGGAAACCGGGAACCCTCAATGAATGGAGGCTCACGCCATGATGTATAAAAGTACGCGGAACGCAGCGCTGCGCGTGACGGCTGCAAAGGCCATCGCGCAGGGCATTTCCGACGAGGGCGGCCTGTTTGTGCCCGAAGCCTTTCCGGCTGCCGACCTCGGCGAAATGCTGCCGCTCGATTACATCGGCCGCGCCGAGTATGTGCTCTCGCGCTTTCTGACGGATTTTACCGCCGGGGAGATCGCGGAGTGCGCCGCGCGCGCCTACAGCCCGGAAAAATTTGAGAACGGCAGTCCGGCGAAGGTCGTTTCGCTCGATGCGCACGGGGAAAACAAGCACGTTCTCGAGCTTTGGCACGGTCCGACCTGCGCCTTTAAGGATATGGCGCTGCAAATTCTGCCGCACCTGCTCACGAAGTCGCTGGAAAAGACGGCGGACGGCAAAACGGCGGTGATCCTCGTCGCGACCTCCGGCGATACCGGCAAGGCCGCGCTCGAGGGCTTCCGCGATGTGGCGGGCACCGAAATGATCGTTTTCTACCCGGAAAACGGCGTCAGCCCGATGCAGAAGCGCCAGATGGACACGCAGGCGGGTGAAAACCTCTGCGTCTGCGCGATCGAGGGCAATTTTGACGACGCGCAGACCGGTGTGAAGCGCATCTTTACGGATGAGGCCGTCAAGGCTGCGCTTGCGGCGAAGGGAAAGATGTTCTCGAGCGCGAATTCGATCAACTGGGGCCGCCTGCTGCCGCAGATCGTCTACTACTTCTCCGCTTATCTCGACCTCGTGCAGGCGGGCAAAACAGCGATGGGCGCCCCGATCAACGTCGTCGTGCCGACGGGCAATTTCGGCAACATCCTCGCGGCCTACTACGCGAAGCGCATGGGCCTGCCCGTGCGGAAATTCATCTGCGCCTCGAACCGCAACAATATCCTGACGGATTTCATCCGCACCGGCGTATACGACCGCAACCGCGGCTTCTACACGACGATTTCGCCCTCGATGGACATTCTGGTCTCGAGCAACCTCGAGCGCCTTTTGTTCCACCTCTGCGGCGAGGATGATAAAAAGCTGGCGGCGTGGATGGAGGCGCTGCAGAGCGGCGGCGCCTACACGGTGGACGGCGATACGGCGGACGCGGTGCGCGCGCTGTTTTGGGCCGGCTGCTGCGATGATGCGGAGACGGTCGGCGTGATCCGCGACGTATTTGCGCGCGACGGCTACCTCTGTGACACGCACACGGCGGTTGCGATGGGCGTGTACGCACAGTATAAGGCGGAGACCGGCGACGATACGCCGGCGGTGATCGCCTCTACGGCGAGCCCGTACAAGTTCTCCGACAGCGTCCTTGATGCGTTCGGCTGCGAGAAGCCGGCGGACGAATTTGAGAAGGCCGAGCTGCTCTCGCAGCTCTCGGGCACAGCGGTCCCGCAGCCGATTGAGGCGCTGCGCGGAAAGCCCGTCCGCTTTGAGAACCGCTGCGCTGCGGACAAAATGGCGGACTTCGTGCTCGAAAGGGTCGGGGTGTAAGGCGCATGGCACTGTACGCGATCGCGGACCTGCATCTCTCGCTTGGCGCGGACAAGCCGATGGACGTGTTCCGCGGCTGGGAAAATTACGTGGAGCGATTGGAGAAGAACTGGCGCGCGTTGGTGACGGCGGAGGATACGGTCGTGGTGGCCGGCGATATTTCCTGGGGAATGCGGCTGGAGGAGACCGTGCGGGATTTCGCGTTTCTCGAGAGCCTGCCCGGGAAAAAGCTGCTTTTGAAGGGGAACCACGACTACTGGTGGTCCACGCGCAGCAAGATCGAGTCGTTTTTCGCGGCGCAGGGGTTCCGCTCGATGGAGATCGTATTCAACTCCGCCGTGCGCGTCGGCGATATTGCGGTCTGCGGCACGCGCGGCTGGCTCTACAACGCGGAAACCGCGGAGGATAAGAAGATCGTCGCGCGCGAGAACGGGCGGCTGACGCTTTCGCTGGAGGCCGCGCAGAAGCTCGGCGGCAAGCCGGTGGTGTTTCTGCACTACCCGCCTGTCTATGACACGGCCGAGTGCGCGGCGCTGCTCGACACGATGCAGCGCTTCCATGTGACGGACTGTTACTACGGCCACATCCACGGCGACCGCGCGGCAAAAAGAGCGCCGGTCGGGGAATACCGCGGCATCCGCATGAACCTCGTTTCGTGCGACTACATCCGTTTTGTTCCGAAGCTCGTCCGCATGCACGCAGACTGTGAATAAATTTTAAAAAATGAGTTTATTATCTGGCATATTGCGCCGGTGTGTGCTATAATTGATTTATATGGCTGAAAAAGCCAATTGAATACGCAATAAAACTGAGAGGATAGAAGGAAATGAACTTAAAGGCAACCAACAAGACCGAGACAAACAAGTACGAGCTGGAAATTGAGATTTCCGCAGAGGATTTCAATAAAGCGATCGACGAGGTTTTCAAGACCGAGGGCAAGAAGATTGCAATCCCGGGCTTCCGCAAGGGCAAGGCGCCGAAGGCGTTCGTCGAGAAGTATTACGGCGAGTCCGTGTTCTTTGAGGGCGCGGTGGACAGGCTGTACCGCCCGGCGCTGATGGACGCCGTCGAGGCCTCCGGCCTTGAGGTCATCAGCATCGGTCAGGCCGACATCACCGAGGTCAGCAAGGAGAACGGCGTGCAGATGAAGGTCGTCGTTGTCGTAAAGCCGGAGATCACGATCGAGGGCTACAAGGGCATCGAAGCCACGAAGAAGAAGGCTGAGGTCACGGACGAGGACGTCAGCGCCGAGCTCGTCAAGGTGCAGGACAGAAACTCGAGAATGGTCACGGTCGAGGACAGAGCGGCGCTCACGGGCGACACGGCGGTCATCGATTTCGAGGGCTTCTGCGACGGCGAGGCGTTCGAGGGCGGCAAGGGCGAAAACTTCGAGCTTGCGCTCGGCTCCGGCCAGTTTATCCCGGGCTTTGAGGATCAGGTCGTCGGCCATGAGACCGGCGAAGAGTTTGAAATCGCCGTGAAGTTCCCGGAGGAGTATCAGGCGGAGAACCTCAAGGGCAAGGACGCGACCTTTAAGATCAAGCTGCACGAGATCAAGCGCAAGGAGCTGCCGGTGCTCGACGACGAGTTCGCGAAGGACGTCAGCGAGTTCGACACGCTCGACGCGTACAAGGAGAGCATCCGCGAGAAGCTCCAGAGCGACCGCGAGAAGTCCGCTGAGGCCGATGTGGAGAACCAGATCCTCGAGGCGCTCATCGAGAAGGTCGAGGGCGAAATTCCGGATGAGATGTACGACAACGAGGTTGAGGAGAGCATCAACAGCTTTGCCTACCGCCTCCAGTCTCAGGGCCTGAACCTCGAGACGTACCTCAAGTACACCGGCATGAACACCGACGCGCTCAAGGAGCAGTTCAAGCCGCAGGCGGAGAAGCAGGTCAAGCTGCGCCTCGCGCTCGAGAAGATCGCGGCGAACGAGGGCCTCGAGCCGACCGAAGAGGAGCTCAACGCGGAGTACGAGAAGCTCGCAAAGACCTACGAGATGGAGGTCGACAAGATCAAGAATATTGTCGCCGAGGCGCAGGTCAAGGGCGATCTTCAGAGCCAGAAGGCCGTGGAGTTTGTCAAAGAGAATGCCGCCGTCAAGACGGAGGAATAATTTAGCAATTTACAGGTAAGTATATAAAGGTGATCGCAGGCCGCCCGCTGTCCCGTCGACAGCGGGCGCTGCAGAACCCGCGTTTCAGAAAGGAGTTCATACAATGAGTTTAGTGCCTTATGTTGTCGAGCAGACGAGCCGCGGCGAGCGTTCCTACGATATTTTTTCGAGACTGCTCAACGACCGCATCATCATGCTGAACGATGAAGTGAACAACACGACGGCGAGCCTCGTCGTCGCGCAGCTCCTCTACCTCGAGGGGCAGGACCCGGACAAGGACATCAGCCTGTACATCAACAGCCCCGGCGGCGTCATTACGGCCGGCATGGCGATTTACGACACGATGCAGTACATCAAGTGCGACGTTTCCACGATCTGCATGGGCATGGCGGCCTCGATGGGCGCTTTCCTGCTCGCGGCCGGCGCGAAAGGCAAGCGCTTTGCGCTGCCGAACGCCGAGATCATGATCCACCAGCCGTCCGGCGGCGCGCAGGGTCAGGCGACGGACATCCAGATTCAGGCCGAGCGTATTCTGCAGATGAAGAAGAGCCTGAATACGATCCTCGCCGAACGCACGGGCCAGACGTATGAGACGATTGCGCGCGACACCGAACGCGACAACTTTATGACGGCGCAGCAGGCGATGGAATACGGCCTGATCGACAAGGTCATCGAAACGAAATCGAAGTAAACGAAAGGGCGTGAGAGCATGCCGAACAATTTCGGGAACGAAAGTGATCTGCGCTGCTCCTTCTGCGGGAAGCCGCAGTCTCAGGCAAAGCGGCTGATCGCCGGCAACGGCGTTTATATCTGCGATACCTGCGTCGAGCTCTGCATGAACATCATTGAGGATGAGGATGCACTGCAGCGCGGCAAGGTATCCGTGAAAAGAACGAACGGCGAGGAGGAGAAGGTGCTCCCGAAGCCGCAGGAAATCAAGAAGATGCTCGACGCGTATGTGATCGGTCAGGACGACGCCAAGATGACGCTTGCCGTGGCGGTTTACAACCATTATAAGCGCATTTTCTTCAACAGCGAGGAGAACGGCGTGGAGGTTGCGAAGAGCAACGTCCTGCTCCTCGGCCCGACCGGCGTCGGCAAGACCTATCTGGCACAGACGCTCGCGAAGCTGCTCGACGTGCCGTTCGCCATTGCGGACGCGACGACGCTGACCGAGGCCGGCTATGTCGGCGAGGATGTGGAGAACATCCTTCTGCGCCTGATTCAGGCGGCGGACTACGACGTCGAGCGCGCCGAGCGCGGCATCATCTATGTCGATGAGATCGATAAGATCTCCCGCAAGTCGGAGAATCCCTCCATCACGCGCGACGTGAGCGGCGAGGGCGTGCAGCAGGCGCTGCTCAAGATTCTCGAGGGCACCACGGCGGGCGTTCCGCCGAAGGGCGGCCGCAAGCACCCGCAGCAGGAGGTCATCAACATCAACACGTCGAATATCCTCTTTATCTGCGGCGGCGCATTCGACGGGCTGAAATCCGTTATCGAGCGCCGTACTTCGGCGCAGACGCTCGGCTTTAACTCGGATGTGAAGAGTAAGGCGGAGCTCGACAATACGGAGTGGATGAAGGAGGTCACGCCGCACGACCTCGTGAAATTTGGCCTGATCCCCGAGCTTGTGGGCCGTCTTCCGGTCATCACCGCGCTGAGCGACCTCGATAAGGCCGCGCTTGTGCGCATTCTGACAGAACCGAAGAACAGCCTTGTGAGCCAGTACAAAAAGCTGTTTGCGCTCGACAAGGTGGAACTGGCCTTTACGCCGGAGGCGCTCGACGCGATCGCCGAAAAGACGATCGAGCGCAAAACGGGTGCGCGCGGCCTGCGGTCTATCCTCGAGGGTACGCTGACGAAGCTGATGTTCGAGGTGCCCGGCGATTATACGATCGAAAAGGTCACGATCACGAAGGATACGGTTCTGAATAACGCTGCGCCCGAAATCGAGCGCAACCCGGAACGCATCCCGGTCAAGATCAAGATGACGCAGCCCAAGCGGCGCGCCCGCAAGGATTCGGCATCTTAATCAGTCATCATACAGGCTGTGCGGTGAGTTATGCTGCGCAGCCTTGTCTGATTTTAATAAGGAATGATTCAATATGAGCAAACCAACCGGCAGCGCTGAGCTGCGAACCATGCCGGTTCTGGCGGTGCGCGGCATCGTCGTGTTCCCGGGCATGATCCTACAGTTTGACATCGGCCGAAAGAAATCGGTGCTGGCCGTTAAGGCCGCGCTGGACGCAGGCCGTGAAATCTTCATCGTCACGCAGACGGACCTCTCGGAAAACGAGCCGACGGCGGACGACCTCTATAAAATCGGCGTGGTCGCAAAAATCAAGCAGATCGTCCACACCTCGGACGAGGGCATCAAGCTGCATGTGGAGGGCGTTTCGCGCGCCGAGATCATGGCGGTCGTGCAGGAGGAGCCTTTCCTTTCGGGAACGGTGCTGCCGTGCACGGAGCCGAATTTCCGCACGAGCTATAAGACCGAGGCGCTCAGCCGCATCGCGCAGGAGAAATTCGAGGAGTATATCCGCTGGTTTCGCCATGTGCCGCCGGATATTCTGCTCGGCGTGATGCAGCAGAAGGACTGCGGCAAGCTCGCGGACTTCATCGCCGCGAACATCGCGCTCGATTTCGAGCAGAAGCAGTGCATTCTCGACGAGCTGCACCCGGTGCGCCGCATCGTGCGCCTGAATGCGATTCTCAACGATGAGATTCAGGTGATGGCGCTCGAGCGCGAGATCTCGCAGAAGGCGCAGGAGCAGATGGACGAGAACCAGCGCGCCTACATGCTGCGCGAGCAGATGCGCGCGATCGCGAGCGAGCTCGGCGAGGAGGACAACCCGCAGGAGGAAAGCGACGCGATGCGCGAGAAGATCCTAGGGCTGAACATGCCCGAGGCCGCAAGGGAAAAGCTCCTCAAAGAATGCGACCGCTTTTCGAAGATGCCCTACGGCTCGCACGAGGGCTCCGTCACGCGCGTCTACCTCGAGACGTGTATCGACCTGCCGTGGAACACGTCGTCGAACGAGCGGCTCGATCTCGTGCGGGCGGAGAAGATTTTGAACCGCGACCACTACGGCATGCAGAAGGTCAAGGAGCGCTTCCTCGAGACGCTGGCCGTGCGCAGGCTTTCCGACAAGGCGACCGGGCAGATTATCTGCCTTGTGGGCCCGCCGGGCGTCGGCAAAACCTCGATTGCGCGGTCGATCGCCGAGGCGACGGGGCGCAAATACGTGCGCGTCTCGCTCGGCGGCGTGCGCGACGAGGCCGACATCATGGGCCACCGCAAGACGTATGTCGGCTCGATGCCGGGCCGCATTATCGCGGCGGTCCGGCAGGCGGGCACGAACAACCCGCTGATTCTGCTCGACGAGATCGACAAGCTCGGCCAGAGTTTCAAGGGCGATCCCTCGGCTTCGCTGCTCGAGGTGCTCGACCCTGAGCAGAACAACGCGTTTCAGGACCACTACATCGACTTGCCGTTCGATCTGAGCCGCGTGCTTTTCATCACGACGGCGAACGACGCGTCGATGATCCCGGGACCGCTGTACGACCGCATGGATGTGATCCAGCTCGGCAGTTACACGCACGACGAGAAGTTCCACATTGCCTCCAAGTACCTGATCCCGAAGCAGCTCAAGAAGCACGGCATCAAGGCGGCGCAGCTCCGTTTCACGCCGAACGCGCTGCACGCGCTGATCGACAGCTATACCCGCGAGGCTGGCGTGCGCACGCTGGAGCGGACGGTCGGCACGATCTGCCGCAAGATCGCGAAGCGCATCGTCTCCGACCCGGATTTCAAATCCTTCTCCGTGAAGGCGCAGAATCTGGAGGAGCTGCTCGGCCCGAAGAAGTTCACAAAGGAGAATTTCGAGAAGCAGGATGAGATCGGCCTCGTGAACGGTCTCGCGTGGACGAGCGTCGGCGGCGAGCTGCTGCCGATCGAGGTCGCCGTGATGGAGGGCACCGGCAAGATACAGCTCACCGGTTCGCTCGGCGACGTGATGAAGGAATCTGCCAGCGCAGCGCTGACCTGCATCCGCACCCGTGCGGAGCAGCTCGGCATCGCACCGGATTTTTATGCGAAAAAGGACATCCACATTCACGCGCCGGAGGGCGCCGTGCCGAAGGACGGTCCCTCGGCGGGCATCGCGATGGCGACTGCGATCACCTCGGCGTTGTGTAAAGTTCCAATACTTCACAGTGTCGCGATGACAGGTGAAATCACTTTACAGGGGCGCGTGCTGCCGATCGGCGGCCTGCGCGAGAAATCGATGGCGGCGTACCGCAGCGGCATCAAGACTGTTTTCATCCCGCAGGCGAATGTGCCGGACCTCGCGGAGGTCGACAAGGTCGTGAAGGATCACGTGGAGTTCATTCCGGTCCGCCGGATTGATGAGGTGCTTCCGAAGGCGATGCCCGGCATTCTGGGCGGCGAGCACAGAGCGGAGCCGGAGGTGCTCGTGCCCGTCGGCCAGACGCAGCGCGTTATGCCCGCGCTGCAGCAGTGAGGTGCAGCATGAATTTTCAAGCAGTGGAATTTGAGGCGGCCGCCGGCCGCGCGGACCAGCTCAAGCGATCGGAGCTGCCGGAGATCGTATTTTCCGGGAAATCGAACGTCGGAAAATCTTCGCTGATCAATAAGCTCGTCAACCGCAAGGCGCTGGCGCGCGTCAGCGCGACGCCGGGCAAAACGGCGACAATCAATTTCTTCCGCCTGCCGGACTGCCGGCTCGTCGACCTGCCGGGCTACGGTTACGCGAAGGTTTCGCAGAGCGAGAAGCAGCGCTGGGCGAAACTCATGCAGGGCTATTTCGACGGCGAACGGCGGATTGCCTTAGTCGTGCAGATTCTCGATATGCGGCATGCGCCGACGGCCGACGATTTTGACATGATCAATTTTTTGATCGAGCGCGACCTGCCGTTTCTCGCTGTCTGCACCAAGTGCGACAAGCTGAACAAAACGCAGTTCAATGCACAGGTGAAATACTTTACAGAGCTTTTCGAGGAGCATGAAATCCCATTTATCCCGTTTTCCTCTCAGACCGGCTTCGGGCTGGACGAGCTGAAGGCCCGCATCGAAGCGGCCGTCGGGGAATGCGGGGAAGGCTGAAAAAGATCCGGAAGGGAATGAGTGAAATGTTTGTATCCGATTGCCTCGGTGTGAACAAAAGGGGGCATTTGACCATCAGCGGCTGCGACACGGTCGAGCTGGCCGCGCAGTTCGGCACGCCACTCTATGTGATGAGCGAGGATAAGATCCGCGATACCTGCCGCCGGTATAAGGCCTCGATCGAACGGCACTACGGCGGAAACGGCGCGCCGATCTACGCGAGTAAAGCGTTCAGCTGCAAGGAGATCTACCGCATCGTGACCAGCGAGGGGCTGGATGTGGAGGTCGTTTCCGGCGGCGAGCTGTTTACGGCGCTTTCTGCGGGCGTGGATGCAAAGCACATCCATTTCCAAGGAAATAACAAATCGGTGCCCGAGCTGATCTACGCGATCGAGAGCGGCGTCGGCGACATAGTGGTGGACAACTGCACGGAGCTGCGGCGCATTGAGCAGCTTTCCGCAGAGCGAAACGTTACGGCGCGCATTTCGATGCGCATCAAGCCGGGCATCGACGCGCACACGCACGAGTTTATCCGCACGGGTCAGATCGATTCGAAATTCGGCTTTGCGCTCGAGACGGGCGAGGCCTTCGAGGCGGTGCGCGAGGCGGTGGCGGCCGAGCATGTGGAGCTGACCGGCCTGCACTGCCATATTGGCTCACAGATTTTCGATAAATCCCCGTTCGTGCTTGCGGCGCAGGTCATGCTCGGGCTTTACGACCGGATTCACAGGGAGCTCGGCAAGAAGCTCACGCACCTGAACCTCGGCGGCGGATTCGGCATCAAGTACAAGGATTCGGACGCCGCGGTGCCCTATGAGGATTACATGAGCGATGTTTCGGCTGCGGTGCATGCCGCGTGCGCGCAGTACGGGCTCGAGATCCCGCGCATTTACATCGAGCCGGGCCGGTCGATCGTCGGCGAGGCGGGCATCACGCTGTACACGGTCGGCGATATCAAGGCGATCCCCGGCGTGCGTACATATGTGGCGGTGGACGGCGGCATGTTCGACAACCCGCGCTATGCGCTGTACCAGTCCGATTACACGTGCCTCGTCGCGAACAAGGCCGGCAGCCCGGCCGACTTCAAGGCGACGATCGCGGGGAAATGCTGTGAGAGCGGCGACCTGATTCAGGAGAACACGATGATCCAGACGCCGGAGACCGGCGACATTCTGGCGGTGCTCTCCACGGGCGCGTACAACTACTCGATGGCCTCGAATTACAACCGCAATCCGCGGCCGGCCTGCGTCATGGTGCGCGGCGGCGCGGCGCGTGTGGCGATCCGGGCGGAGACGTACGCCGATCTGGTCCGCAACGACATATAAGAAATATAAATTATTTTTGAATTCTTTGTTTTTGGCTTTACTTTTTTGCTTTTGAATGATAAAATAAAAAAGCAATATTCGGGATGTCTCGTATTATTTCAAGAAAAGAGGGTTTGTTATGAACACGAAGCTCCATGACGAGAACGTAGATTTTCTGTTCGATGCGATTCTGGCGCTGGAGACCCGCGAGGAGTGCTACCGCTTTTTTGAAGACCTCTGCACGGTGCCGGAGCTGAAGGCGATGTCGCAGCGCATTGCTGTGGCGAAAATGCTGAGCGCACGGCAGGTGTACAGCGAAATTGTGGGGGAGACGGGTGCATCTACGGCGACGATCAGCCGCGTAAACCGCTCGCTGAATTACGGCAGCGACGGCTACACGCTGGTTTTCGACCGTCTCTGGAAGAAGAAGGGCGAGGGCGACGCGGAGTAATGGCGGGCTACGATGTATTTGCACGGTATTACGATGCGCTTACGGCGAACGTAGATTACGCCGGCCGTGCGGTCTATCTGAAAGCGCTCCTCGAGCGCCTCGGCCATGCGGCTGGCCTTACGCTCGACCTCGCCTGTGGGACAGGCAGCCTGACGCTGGCGCTTCATGCGCTCGGCTTCGATGTCTATGGTGTGGACGGCTCCGCTGCTATGCTCTCCGAGGCGAAGGATAAGGCCTATGACCGCGGTGCGGACATTCTGTTTCTCTGCCAGAAAATGCAGCGACTCGACCTGTACGGCACGGTCGACACGGTTTTCTGCGCGCTGGACAGCATCAACCACCTTTCCGGCTCGGAGCAGGTGCTGGAGACCTTCCGGCGCGTCGCGTTTTTCCTGAACGACGACGGCTGGTTTATTTTCGATGCCAATACGCCTTACAAGCACGAGCATGTGCTTGCGGACAACACGTTTGTTTACGACCTTCCGGATATCTACTGCGTGTGGCAGAACACGTACAGTCCGCAGGACGGGAGCGTGGCGATCGAGCTCGATTTCTTCGAGCGGCAGGAGAAGCTGTATGTGCGCAGCAGCGAGCGCTTTTCCGAGCGAGCCTACAGCGCGGAGACGCTTACGGCGCTTCTGCGCGAGGCGGGCTTCGACCGCGTCGAGGTGTTCGGCGACATGCGCTTCGACGCGCCCGTGCCGGACGAGCAGCGGATGGTTTTCGCCGCGCATATCACAAATTCACAAAACGGCGTTTTCGCGGGCTGAGCTCGGCAGAAGCGCCGCGAAAGGATGTTACACTTGGACAGAATCATACGCTGCATCACTTCCGACGGCGCCCTGATGGCCTCGGCAATCGATTCCAGCGATACGGTATACACGGCGCAGAACCTGCACGGCCTGAGCGCTACGGCGGCCGCCGCGCTCGGCCGGCTGCTGACCGGCGCTTCGATGATGGGCGCGATGCTCAAGCAGGAGCATGCCTCGCTGACGCTGCGCGTAGACGGCGGCGGTCCGCTCGGCACGCTGACCGCGATCTCGGATAGCCGGGGCAATGTGCGAGGCTGTGCCGACCACCCCGAGGCGGAGGTGCCGAGAAAGCCGAGCGGCAAGCTCGACGTTGGCGCGGCGGTAGGCTGTGCGGGCCGGCTCGGTGTCATCCGCAGCTACGGTACGGGCGAGCCCTATATGGGGCAGGTGGCGCTCGTCAGCGGTGAGATCGCTGAGGACATTACGAATTACTATGCGGTGAGCGAGCAGATCCCGACGGTCTGTGCGCTCGGCGTGCTGGTCGATTCGGAGACGAAGAAGGTCATGCTGGCCGGCGGCCTGCTTTTGCAGGTGCTGCCGGGTGCGCTGCCGGAGGATGTCGAAAAGCTCGAGGCCAACGTGCAGAAGCTCGAGCCGGTCACGACGATGCTCGCGAAGGGCATGACGGCGGAGGAAATGTGCGCGAAGGCGCTCGAGGGCTTTTCGGTGGAGAAGCTTGACGAGATGCCGGTGCACTACGCCTGCACATGCAGCCGTGAGAAATACTATGCGGCGCTTGCCACGCTGGAGCCTGACGAGCTGGAGACGCTGCCCGCGGTGGCCGGCAAAGTGGAGGCGGTCTGCCCGTACTGCTGCCGGAGGTATTATTTCACGACGGACGAGCTGCGCGAGCTGGCGGGGCAGATGCGTGAAAAACGGGCGGAGGCGGGCCGGTAAATTTTTGAAAAAAACTTGAAAAAAGGTCTTGACTTTTCCGTTTGTTCGTAGTATTATATAACACGTCGCTGAGAGATGAACGCACAAGCGATGCTGTTGTGGGGGCATAGCTCAGCTGGTTAGAGCACCTGCCTTACAAGCAGGGGGTCATAGGTTCGAGTCCTATTGTCCCCACCAAAATGTGGCCCGGTAGTTCAGCTGGTTAGAACGCTAGCCTGTCACGCTAGAGGTCGACGGTTCG